>NZ_CAGKLC010000025.1 GCF_903469665.1 Flavobacterium sp. UGB4466
GACATTCCTCCCCAGGTTTTGCTCTTGATCCCTTTTCTGGCTTTCAGCCTTTTCTCCCCAGGTTTTGTTCTTGATCCGTAAAATAGGTAAAAAAAGTAAATCTTATGAAGTGCTAAGGTTTGCAATTGCCCTGGTTTTATTTTGGATTTACATTGTAACTGAAGAGAAAACAATAGGGTATCCGAACTATTTGTTTAATTCGCTTTTCTGGATAATATTGGTTGTTATTGTTGTAAGAAATTTACAGATAACCATCAATGATTTTAAAGATTTACGAGATAAGATTGATAAAGCAATTTTTACTTTTTTATATATATTCAAAATTTTAATTATTTCTTTCTTTTTAAGTGGAATCGTTTTAATTCCTTTTAATTTGTATAATAGGTATTATTCGAAAAGAAATGCAATAGAACTTATTAAATGTGAAATAACAGGATTGTCTGATTATTCGAAAAATAGTTGTTTTTATTATAGCTATAAAGGCGAAGTGTCTATTATTTATGCTCATCGAAAAATAATGTCCGATATTTATATTAATAAAAGTTATCAGGATTATTTATTCGTGGCTAAAGCTAGAAAAGGATTATTAGATACTTATTTAATAGAGAGCTGGGACATTGTTCATAAGTAATCTCCTGCCGACGGGATGTAGCGCTCATGAACATGACTTGAATGATGTTCAATAATGTCAGATAAGGAAGGAAATTGTCTCCGAATAACAATATACAAAATCCGACAGGTTTTTAGAACCTGTCGGATTTATTTATGAATAAGTAGAGAAAATGTATTGGTTCATTTCGGGGTCAACTACCAAAAAGAGATTGTTTATTTTTTTTTGCCTTTTTTTAGAAATTCCGATAATTAATTTAATTTCTCTTTACCTGTCCCAAAAGTATAAGTATATCCAGCGTAAGGAAAATATTTAAACATTCTGACCTGTTCTAAATTAAAGGTGCCATTACTTAAACTTGTTTCAATGATAAACGGTGGAGATTGTCCTATGAGATTGTTAACTCCAAAGTACAATCTGGATTGGTTGCCGGATTTCGTTTTTTTTGTTTTTGAAACGCCAACATCTACATTGTAATTTCTCGGTAAGCGATAGTTATTAGGCTTTGATATTTCATTGCTTTGGTTGGGATCTACTAAGTACGAATCTTTTTTGTCATTATAGGAAAAAGAATCTGGTGCCGAGATTAAAACGCCGGAACTATAATTGAACAAGGTGGATAGGACCCAGGATTGATTAATATTCCAAATAACAGCTCCTTTTATTTGATGGGTTATATCGTTTGGAGAATTAAAGGTCTGACCATTATTTATTGTGGGGAATCGCAATGTCGATTTGCTCAGGGTATACGATGCCTGTACATCAAACTTTTTGAACTGCTTAGAAAATTCAAGTTCCAAGCCTCTTGAATTGCCAAAACCGATTAGAGGGGATTGTGTTTTGTCTTGATCTGAAACATCATAAAGGGGTGGATACATTAAAATATTGGATACTTTTTTTTCGTAAAACTGTAATCTGATATATCCTTTGTTTAAAGTTTTTTCATAGCCGGCCTCATAGATAAAAGCCTTTTCCGGAGGTAACTGATCTGTACTCGGCATGCGTAAATCTGTGGGTAAAGCATAGGTGTTCTGGGCAATTTGATGATAAAATTGTTCCATTATGGCATAGGAGGCAAAGAGACTATTAGAAGTGTTGTATTTATAAACCAAACTGGTACGGGGCTGAAAAGAATTATAAACCTTGTTTTTAGTTAAAAAAGTGGCATAATGAAGACCCGCTTTTATTCGAACTTTATCGGACAGCGTTATATCGTTGTCCCAATAGGTTTTGAAATGTAATGACTTTATCAATTGATCACGCTCAACAGTGTTATTAGAAAAATTAGTCATATTTATTCGTAAGCCTATCGCGCTATTTAGGAAGGACGACCAGTGATAATTCAGGTTGTTTTCGATACCTATATCTGTAATGCGAAACTTTCTGGTTCCATCCTCATCTGCATTGGCAAACTGATTATTATAGTTGCTTAGCAGTAGAACCGAATTCTGAAACAGTCTGGGGTTGTACACCCTGTTCCAGCGCAAAGAAAGTGTTCTGTTGGTCCAGGTAAGTTGAGGTGCTTCGGAAGAAAAGAAATTTACACGAATAAGATCTCCACCGGTATAGGCGCCAAGGTACAACCGGTTGGACGAATTAATAAAATAGTTAATTTTAAAATAGGCGTCATACATCCGGTATTTAAAATTAATATCCTGATCAAAAATCGCTTTGGTCAAAGCATCAATCCAGCTTCTTCTTGCGCTGATCATAAAGGACATCTTGTCTTTTATGATAGGTCCTTCAATCATCGCAGAACCCGTTAGCAAACCAATATTAGCAGCCCCGTGGTAGGACTGCATGTCGCCATCTTTTGTTTTAACATCTATGACTGACGAAAGTCTTCCTTCGTAACGAGCCGGAAAGCCGCCTTTGAAAAAACTTATTTGTTTGATGGCCTGCGAATCGAAAATAGATAATAAACTCGTAAAATGATTGTAATTGTAAATAGGAACACCATCTAATAAAACCAAATTCTGATCGCTTGAGCCTCCTCTGACATTTAAAGAAGTGCCGTAGGTGCCCGGTTTTAAGGTAAGAAGTTTTAACGGATCTGATTGCCCCATTAGAAGGGGAAGAGCGTTAATGTGCTGCGTATCGATTATGCTGGAAATCTCATTTAAAGGTTTTTTGGATGACTTAACCTCAACCGGAGCAAGGGATAGTCCCATGGTAAGATTGAAGTTTTTTTTAATGGTTTTGTTTACCAATATCGTATCTGTTTGTGAAGTAAAACCGGTATAACTCGCATTTATGATATACTTGTTTTTGGGTAATGTTAGCGTATAATAGCCATAATCATTACAATTAACAGCAATGTTTGTGTTTAAAACCCGTACAGTAGCGTAGGGTAGCGCTTCTTTACTGCCGCCTGCATAAACAAACCCGCTAATAGTAAATGGGGCAGGAGCCCGCAAAACGGTGTAAATAATTATTTTATCATCTCTCTCCAGAAATTTTACTGATTCTGAAGCAAAAAGAAGATTTAGCAGTGTCCCTAATTCATAAGTTCCTTTGTCGATCTTTATCTTTTTGCCAAGATTGAGTTTATTATTGCTTAGGGATAAATTTGCGCCTTGTGTTATAATGGTGGAAATATAAGCTCCGATACTATCATTCTCTATTTGGATAGTGATCTTTTTTTTCAGCAAGCTTGTTTTTTGTGCTTGTACAGATCCGGCACAAAAGAAAAGTACAGAACAGCATGTAATGATTAACCAGTGATTTATGAAAGAATTACTTTTCACAGGATATGTTTTTCACCCAAACAGTATTGCCCTTTTGGGTATAACTAAGCCCAAACAATAAACGGAATTCTTCCAATATTTCTTTTATGGATTCGTTCTTGAAATTTGTAGTGACGGTGCAGGAATCAGAGATTTTGCCTTCCACCTGTATTTTAATATGATAACAATTTTCAATATCCTCAAAGGCTTTTTGAAGTGGAGTATTTTCGAAAGAAAGAGACTTTGTTTTCCAGGAGAGTAAGTTTTTGTCGGCTGTGTCACTTTTAATTAATCTGTTGGAGGTATAATGAGCTGCCTGTTTTTTCTCCAAAACGACTGTTTGGTTAGTAGGAGTGGCGGTAACCTTAACTTTTCCTGTAATCACTGCTACCGATTTCTCTTTTTCTGTTGTTGTTACAACAAAAGAGGTTCCTAAAACTTTTACGGCGAGTGTGCCTGTATTTACAGAAAAAGGCCTACTCTCGTCGTGTTTTACTTCAAAGAAAGCTTCCCCATTTAAGCTGACAGTACGGTTGTTCCATAGAAATCTTCTATAAGTAATACTTGAGTTGTCATTCAGCGTAACTAAAGAACCATCACTCAATTCGATATTTTTCACCTGTCGGTTAGCGGTTTGAACGGTTATCTCGGCATTCGCATACAAGAAAGCGAACGTGCTTATTAAAATAAAAACGGCTGCAACGGCTGTTGCATAGATGTATTTTTTGTGCAACTGAAATACGGTTGGTTTCGTGGAGGATAAATTTGGAGCTATACGGTTCCAGGCATTAGCGGTTTCAAATAACTGAGGAGAATCTAATGGCTGACTTTCTGCAAAAAAAATCTTAAGCGAGAGGTATTCATCAGGATTGTTTTTTATCCAATTCAGTAATACAGCTTCTTCCTCAGGTGTAGTTTCTCCTGAAAAATGCTTTGCTAATAATACATTAATATCTTGGTTGTCCATGGTTATACCTCTTTTAAATAAAACACAAATTCTTTTAAAACCCCCACTATATAATAACTAAAATACCATATTTTAAAGAAAAGAATTAAGTTGGGATGCTGTTTGACAAATTCTCGTATATGTCGGATGGCTTTGCCCATCTGATTTTCTACTGTTTTTATGGATATTTCTAATTTCTCTGCAATTTGTTTATAGCTTAATTTTTCAATACGACTCAGTTTGAAAATTTCAAGACATTTTGGTGAAATTCCATTAAATGCATCTTCTATAAGCTGGTTCGCATCTGGTAAGGGTTTCGTTTCGGGAATTTCTTCGGCAATATCGGTAGACATTTCGTCAATGTCAAGCATATAGATTTTTTTTCTCAAAATGGATATACACCGGTTCTTAACAGCTATATACAGGTAATATTTGAGGCTCTTTTCAGAAAGTAAATCCTTGCGGGTTTCCCATATTTTAATCATCAGTTCCTGTACTACATCTTCGCTTTCGTCCCTGTCCTGAAGATACTTATAAGCATGATTGCATAAGGGCTGATAAAGCTCGCTGAACAATTGTTTAAAATGCTTTAGGTCCTCATTCATATCATAAAAAAGTAGTGGTATTTTAAAATTTTACTGCAGCGTATAGGGGTATTTTAATTTTTAGCGTATTAGTAATAAGGCAGTATAAGATATTCTTGCCACAAATTTAAATTTATTAACTATAAAGTAATTAAAACAGATGAAAAAGTCGATTATTGTATGCGCAATTTTTTTAACATTCGGTACAACTGTAGTAAAAGCACAAGAAATCAGTAAGCATGAAATAAATCTAACCTATAGCGATGGTATACCGGTGTCCTTTGCAGATGGTTTTTCAAATGCATTATCTTCTGCAATTTTGGGGCAAAAATTAAATTCTGAGACGACCTCTTCCGGAAATTTTGGTTTGGGATATCGATATCAGATCACTGAACGAATAAGAGTAGGTGGTGATGTCGCTTTTCAACAGGAACAAACCAAACAAAGCGACAAAAATTACAAACCTATTGCTACGAGAACCAATCGCTATTTTATGGCAATGCCAACAATATCGTTTAGTTACATAAAAACAGAGTGGTTGGATTTTTACGGTTCCGCTGCTGCAGGTGTTATTGTGGACAACTATACCAATGCAGAAACGGGCAAAGCAGCCGTTAAAGATAATACTACTGATTTTGCTTTTCAGGTTAATCCTGCAGGCCTTCGCGTAGGTAAAAAATTTGGGGGATTTGTGGAAGCAGGATTTGGATATAGAGGAATTATTAGTGCCGGTCTCAATTATAAATTTTAAACAGTAGTTTATTAGAAAAAAGCAAATGGCATAAGCTGTTCATAGATGGCTAAGTATTAAAAGTACTTAGCCATTTACTTTTACAAAAAGATCAGTTGTCTAAAAAAACAACTACCCGTGTTTTATTTATAGGAATAGATGTCTTTTTATTCAAGGAAATAACAAATTGCTTTTTTGTGTTTTTACATCACATCGCTTTTTTTAAAATTATGCAATCCTTTTATTGCGATGAAAGGAGTTTAGATTTGTAAAAACAGAAATGGGAATTTTATATTAGAAGTGGTATTTTGCTGCTACAGATAGATTTCTACCCGATGCATTGATGCCCGATGCAAAAACGCGGTACTGTAGGTCTAAAATATTTTCAATTCCGGCATAAACCGATAAATTCTTATTGACATTAAAGGTCGTTTTGACATTAATGGTTTGCCATGCCGGCGTACCTCCTTTAGGAGCATATTTTTGGTTGTCCTCACCATTTGAAGAATAATCACTAATATCTTTCTTGCCATTAAACAATGTATAGAAATCCAGAAGCATTATTTTATTTTCATATTTCAATCCTGCTTTTCCGTAGATTGGAGCGATATGATCTAATGGAGTATTCCCCGCACGATCCATTATTTCTCCTTTGGTAAACGTTACCATACCATAAATTCTCAGTGGTTTTGTGATAACCATTTTCAGGGTGGAAGAAAAACCGCCTACATAAGCATTTCCTTTGTTTTGCATGGCAAACACCTCGCTTTGCACTCCTTCGTAAAGGACAGAACTTTGCCCATTATACAAAAAATGATCGGTAACAATGGCATCAAAAAGGCGGGTATAATAAACCGTATTGTCAAACTGAATTCTCTTTCCCTGCCCAAATGCTACAGTAAAATCGGTTGTTACTGATTTTTCAGGAGCAATATTCGGATTGGGTACAATCAAGGTTCCAGGCACTGATTCGAAAAGTTTTCCTAAATCATCCACATTTGGAACTCTGTAACCCGAAGCCAAATTGAAAACCAATTTAGTACTCTTAATATTCTTTGCAATTCCGACAGTACCGCTATAAGTGAAGTTATGCTGCTCGATCATGTCATAAGGAAGTTTGAAAAATGAATTATCGGCAATAGTGCTTTTTAAGGAAGAGTAACCTGTACGAATGCCCAAATTATAGAAAGTAGTTTCGTTTATTTTTTTATTATAAGTTGCAAAAACATCTGCTCTAAAGGTATGATTTATGCCGTTTGGGTAACGAGTGTCTGTTGGAGACACCATGCCGGTGATGCGGTTTGAACTGTTAGCAGTCGAATTGAGATTATCATAAAAAAATTCGATTCCGTAAAGAAAATCACCCTTGTTTAGTTTCTTTCTGAAATCTGCGTTAAAAGCAAATACATTTACTTTTTCGACCTGACTTTTAGTTTTGTTATCGTTAAATTTTCTGGAGATTCTGCTTTCTTCAATGTTTTGATAACTCACTCCAAGATTCATATCACTTTCGAACAAGGCCTTTTGTTTCGAAAATTTATAAGCCGAAAGAAATCTTTTTTGTGGGCCATAATTCCAAACAGCATATTTCAGCCCCGAACCTGATGGATCGGTAAGACGGTCATATCTTGGCACATCTGAAGAAGACGAATATTGTAGATTTAAGCTGTGCTGCGTATATTCATCTTGTTGAAAAAATATCTTTTGCATGGCATTGTATTGCTTATATCCGGAAAACTTCTGTATAAGCGGATTCTTGTTCTGTACCAAATAGTCTACATTGTTTGAAGTTTCAACATATTGAGGACGCTCGCCAAAAGATTCATTCTTTCCTTTAGGATTACTTCCCATTCTCAAATCGCCGTAATCATTATACGAGAAAGAGGATAGAGAGCTCCATCTTTTACCTGCAAAATTAAGATCAAAATACTGTGTTGATCCCTTATTAGCACTGTTGTATCTTACCATTGCATTTCCTGAAAACACTTTGTTATCCGTTTGGGACAGAAACATGGGGTTTTTGGTTCTCATATTGATGGCACCACCCAACGCATCGCTCCCAAAAATAGTTGATGAAGGTCCAAAAAGAACATCAATCTGTTCCAACGAGTTTTCATCAACCGTAATTATATTCTGTAAATGTCCGGCTCTGTAAATAAGGTTGTTCATTCTAATTCCATCTATCAGAAGCAGGATCTTATTGGCTTCAAAACCTCTTAATACGGGACTTCCTCCTCCTTGTTGCGATTTCTGAACAGCTACTGTACCAGTGTTGGTTAGTAAATCGGCAGTGTTTTGGTTTTTTTGAAACTCTATCTCCTTTTGCGAAATGTGTTTAATATCCTGCGTCGACTTGGAATAACGTTCTGTAATGATATGTATTTCTTTTAATTTTTTTGGCTCTGTAGTGTCGGCAATTTGTTGTGAGTAAGCTGTAATAACACCAAAGAATGCTATTAAAAAGGGGGCTTTTTTCATGTAATAATAAATTAGTTTAAAATTTTCTCTCGAATAGAAAAGTTGTTGATATTCTATTATAAAGCGTTAGGATTACACAACTCCTAAAATCTATGAATGGTAATTATTGTTTTCTGTGTAACATAAAAGGATAGTAAAAAACATTATTTCTTTTTCTTATACATAGAAGGCTTTTCTATGATAATTATTTTTTCACTATATATTCTTTCATCTAAGTGAATGCGTACAATGTATGTTCCCGAAGGTAGTCCCTGAATGTTTACCGCTTTCTCAAACATAGCATTGTCGATACTCTCACTTTTTTGTTCTCTCACGAGCCTGCCGTTTACATCCATTATGCTATAGTAAAAACTCTTTCCGGTACAATCCATAAATTTGATATTGAAATGTGTGGTGCATGGATTTGGATATAAGATGTATTTAGGTTTAACAACAGGAGGATTCTCAATTGCCAGATTTTCACAAATCCCCATCTTAGACCAAGTGGATTGATTTTGATCAGGTCGTTTGTTTTTGTTAATTGCCAAAGCCCTGTAGATAATGTTTTGATAGATTACCTGATCTCCAATTAAATAATCTGTTGAAGTATTCCATGCCATACTTCTGCAATTTTTGCTCACTATATTTAAATTTGCAAAGGTGTATTCGGTACCGTTTTTGAGAACGGCGGTTGCTGTGAAATAGTGGTCTCCCGGACTGATGTTAGTTAGAACAGCTAAATAAGGATATTTGTTTATTGTAGAAATTATTTCCCCATTGTCTTTAATGATAATGTATGATAATACAGCATCAGGATCAGTAACATTGAAAGTGAATAAAAGGTCCTTTCCATTATCTGCCGCCTGATTATTTTCAGAAGAAGAAATCATACTAATAATTGGGTTGGTTTTTACAACAATAATTACAGGAGCCGAGCTGGTCACGTTTCCGGTATTGTCTGTAGCTTTTGCTACTATCTGATAAGTTCCTGCAGGCACTTTTTCCCAATTGTATGTATAGGGACTGCTTGTTGAAGTCGATAGTAAGGTTGTTCCGTTATAGAATTCTACTTTAGAAATTGTTCCGTCAGAATCGGCTGCTGCGGCATTGATTGTAATACTTGCAGGAGCAATGAATATAGTAGTATTTACGGGAGCTGTAATGCTTACTGTCGGAGCCTGATTATTAGCAACAACTATGTTGACGACAGAAGATGTTGCTGTTGCATTTCTATTATCATATGATTTTGCTGTTATCTGATAAGTTCCCGCTGGTACCTTTTCCCAATTGTATCTATACGGACTGGTTGTTGAAGTCGATAGTAAGGTTGCTCCGTTATAGAATTCTACTTTAGAAATTGTTCCGTCAGAATCGGTTGCTACAGCATCGATTGTAATACTTGCAGGAGTAATGAATGTAGTATTGTTAAAGGGAGCAATAATATTTACTGTCGGAGCTTGATTATTATTAACGACTAGGTTTACCACGGCTGATGTTGCTGTTGCATTTGTATTGTCATATGATTTTACTGTTATGGCATAAGCTCCTGCAGGCACATTTTTCCAATTGTATGTATAGGGACTGGTTGTTGAAGTCGATAATAAAGTTGTTTCGTTATAGAATTCTACTTTAGAAATTGTACCATCAGAATCGGCTGCTACAGCGTCGATTGTAATACTTGCAGGGGCAGTAAATACAGTATTATTAGCGGGAGCAGTAATGGCTGCCGAAGGTGATTGATTGACTGGTGTATTTACTGTAATTGCAATTGCAGAAGAAATGGTAACATCGCCGTCATTATCGTAAGCTTTGGCCGTTAACGTGTACGTTCCGGCAGCTACGTTTTTCCAATTGAAAGTATACGGACTTGTATTAACTGTTCCTAATAGTGTAGTACCGTTAAAGAATTCTATTTTGTTTATGCTTCCGTCGGTATCTTTAGCTGTGGCGGATATGTCGAAAGTGGCAAGAGCAACATAAATGGCATTGTCAGCCGGAGTGGTAATGCGTACTGTAGGGGGGTGGTTCACTCTGACTGAAACTATTGAAGAGGTAGTAACAGCTCCATGATTATCGTAAGCTTTGGCAGTTAAGGAGTACGTTCCGGTAGTTAAGTTTTTGCAATTGAAAGTATACGGACTTGCATTAACGATTCCTAACAGTGTAGAGCCATTGTAGAATTCTACTTTGTCTATGCTTCCATCGGTATCGTTAGCTGTGGCTGATATATCGAAAGTGGCTGGAGCAGTATAAATAGTATTGTCGGTCGGAGTGGTAATGTTTACTGTTGGTAGTTGGTTCACTTTGACTGAAACTTCGGAAGAAGAGGTAGCAATTCCATTATTATCGTAAGCTTTGGCAGTTAAGGTGTACTTTCCTGCAGCTACAGTGTTCCACTTGAAAGTATACGGACTTGCATTAACGGTTCCTAACAGGGTATTTCCATTGTAGAATTCGACTTTGTCTATTTTCCCGTCGGTATCGTTAGCTGTGGCTGAAATATCGAAAGAGGCTGGAGCATTATAAATGGCATTGTCGGCCGGACTGGTAATGCTTACTGTTGGAGCAATATTATTGATGACAGTAAAATTCACAGGAGCAGAAGAAATAACCATTCCGCTATAGTCGTAAGCCTTTGCTATCAGATTGTAAGTTCCGCCACTTACTCCTGCCCAGTTATAATTGTACGGACTGTTAGTGGATGTACCGATTAAAGAGACCCCGATATAAAATTCCACTTTACTTACAGAACCATCTACATTGGCAGCAATATTAATGGTGGCCGGAGCAACATAAATAGCAGCATTAGCCGGAGCAGTAATGCTTATTTTTGGTGCATTGTCTAAGCTGCAAAATTCAATTTCCGCTACATCACAATAACCATTGGCCGGAGATAAATATCTCACATATCTGAAAGCAGTACCATTGGAAATCGCAACCTCATTCCATGTCAGAATTGGAGTAGAGGGAATGGTGTACAGATCCACTACTCCACTACTAAAATCAGCGACATTGCTCCCCTGGAATTTTCCTCCTCTCATTCTGTTTTCATAAGATTTCCTTGGATAGAAACGTATTGTTTTAACCACTTTTGCTGTTCCGAAATCTAATCCAGTATATCCTGAACTGGCTGAACTAGCACTAAAATTTGTATTTGTATCTCCGTCAAATGCTTTATCATATTCATAACCTGCTACCCAGGGAGAAGTCCCAAAAGAGCTGCTTGAAAAAGAAGAACAGGCGAAAGTAACGGTAGCGGTTATAGGTGAAGAGTCAGTAATCCCGCCATGATTATCATACGCCTTAGCGGTGAGCGTGTAAGTTCCTGTAGGTGCATCTGTCCAACTGTAACGGTAGGGACTGGTTGTTGAAATTCCTAACAAAGTGATGCCGTTATAAAACTCAACTTTACTGATGGTGCCATCAGAGTCAGAGGCTGTTGCATAAATGTTAATGTTCGCAGGATTTGTAAAGACCGCATAATCGTCAGGTGAAATAATGGAAACTGTTGGGTTTTGATTTCCTACTGTGACGGTAATATCAGAGGAAACGGATGTAGTATTTGTATTATCATAAGCTTTTGCATAAAGTTGATAAGTACCGGCGGGAACTCCCGTCCAGTTAAACGAATAAGGACTTGATGTAGCAGTACCCAGCAAAGTGGCACCCTGATAAAATTCGACTTTACTAATTGATCCATCTGTATCAGAGGTAGCTGCCGTGAGCGTTATATTCGCAGGACTAGCAGCATAAAGTTCATTATTGAGTGGTGCTGTAAGGTTTACTGTTGGATGCTCATTAAAAGCACAGAACTCAATCTCCGCAACATCACAATAACCATTGGCCGGAGATAAATACCTGTAATACCTGTAGGCAGTGCTGTTGGGTATACTAACGTCCTGCCAGGCATAATTTGGCTGGATTGGGATGGTGTACAGATCCACGAAACCAGCGGAAGTAGAGGTATTGGAACCCTGAAATTTTCCACCTTTCATCCTTATTGCTTGTGACGTTCTTGGATAATATCTAACATTGGTAACCACTTTTGCTGTTCCAAGATCTAATCCGGTATAACCTGAACTGGCTGATGAAGCATCAAAAACGGTATTTATATCTCCGTCAAATGCTTTATCATATGTAGAATAGGTGTAATAGGGAGCAGTGCCAAAGGGAGTTCCTGTGACTTTATTGCAAACAAAAGTTACCATAACCGTTACTAAGGCAGAGCTTTTCTTGTTTCCCAGATTATCATAAGCTACAGCAGTCAGATCATATTTTCCGGACAATACTCCATTCCACGAATAAGTATATGGGGAGGACGTGCTTGTACCTAGTAACGTAGTTTCATTATAGAATTCTACTTTACTAATGTTTCCTGAACTTACAGAAGCGGTTGCAGTGAGATTGATAGTAGCGGGACTGCTAAATGTTGTATTGTAGACTGGCGAAGTCATAGCTACCATAATGTTACTTGGGGGAGGGACCAAATCACTTTGCCACACCCCTCTTCCATAATAATAAACATTCAAAGTGCCTTTAGAAATACCGTCATTATAGATATCCATATCTCTTATATTGCAAATTATAGGAAGGCCTGAAGAGTAATTTACCCAGGAGGGTTTAGTATTGTCCTTATAATAAACGCCCATAGCATAAGAAGCATATATAGCTTCATTCGCACTTTGATGATCAGCAACCACCTTTAGCACGCTTGCTGCAGGAAATCCTTTTGTAATTGTCCATGTTGTTCCTTTATCTGCAGAGCGATAAATAGTATTTCCAAGCCCTAAGTATAGAATATCTGAATTAGGTATGGGAGCGACGGAGCCTTTAGTTGATGTAGCAGGAAGTGTTGTCTGAACAAATGCAGCATCAGTCCTCGCATTGTCTGATCTGTATAATGCAGGAGAATCTGTAAATGCATATAAACGATCTGCATTACCAGGATCTACCTGGAGGTCTTTTATGTTACCGGACGGTACGGTGTAAATAAGTGTCCAGGAAGGAGAAGCTGAAGTTAGATTAGTGCAACGATAAATTTTTCCGGCATTAGCATGGTAAGCAATATCTGCATTTTCAGGAGTGAAGACAAATTTCCCGCCCGATGGAGTTTCTGGCAGATTCAAACTTGAACCAGAACCCGAAGGATAAGGACGTCTCCCTCCGTCTGATTCAGAGTAAAAATTACCGGAATAATCAAACCACATATACGGACCATAGTCACCACCTCTGTCATTATAAAAGACACCATTATTGTAGTAAAATCCGCCATTATCCTGTGTTCCTATGTATTGTAGATTTCTATTCGCTTTGCCAATGGCACCATGATAAATTTCGGTGGCTGCTATACCGTCAGACTTTGGAGTCCATGGGCCTGTTCCGTTAGCTGTATTGCTCCAAACTCCACCATCGTTGGCATTCCAAAGCTGACCGCTAACATAAGGATCAAATAAAATGTGATGCTGGTCGGTATGAAGATCGTATGCCCAGGATGGTTGTTGCTTCACCCATGTAACGCCCGCATCTGTAGAACGCCATATCGCATGAGCACATACATAAAGCTCATTTGAATTAGCAGGATTGACTTCAATATCAAAATTATAATCTCCCTGGCCACCCGCGGATGCCGAATATCCGGCAAGATACTCTGTAGTTGAACGCATGCTCGTAAAGGTATTTCCCCCATCTGTTGATCTGTAAATTTCTACTATAGTATTAGCGCCAATATTAGCAACATAAACAATATTCGGATCGACTTGAGAAACGGATACTCTTGTTCCGCTAGCTCCGAATACAAAGGCTGGAGAAGTGATTTCGGTCCAGCTGTCTCCGGCATCAAGAGAACGATAGAGATGTTTAGGATCCGTTGCATAAATTATCTGACCATTTGTGCCTGGTTTGAAACAGATATCCTCAACTTCAATATTAGGAACAGATTTTAAGGTCCAATTGGCACCTGCGTCTGTCGATTTATAGATGCCGTTATTGGTAGCTGCAATGATCGTATTGTTATCCGTAGGAAGAAAAAGCATGTGTATAACCAATCGATTACCCATGCCGGTATTTGATACCGCCCAGGTGGCTCCTCCATTGATCGTTTTATACACGCCTAAACCATTATAGGAATAATTTGCATCACCTGTCCCCCAATACATCACCTGATCGTTGGTAGGATCTACGGCGATGGAAGCAGATTGTGCTTTAACAACCTGATCGGTTCCTATTGATTTCCAGTTAAGACCTTTGTCATTACTCTGATACAATCCTCCTGAAGCACTGACAGCATACATTTTGTTAGGATCTGTGGCGTGAAATTTAATCTGACTACAACGTCCAATACCGTGTACCTGACCAATGGTTTTCTGTGGAAAGGGTATAGGTCCAATATTTTTCCAATTAGGAGTGGGAGTTTGAGCATTGGTAAGGTTAAAGAAAAGAAAGCATACAAGTAATACTGGAATAGGTAGATTTGTTCGCATAGATTATTTTTAAGATTATCGGGGATTTATTGCTTCGTTTCTTGTCTCCTTTGCAATTCTTGTCGGGCCATTTCCTGAATTTCATCCTCAGACATTATTCTTCCGTCAGATTTAACCAAACCTTCACTTTGGATTCTCCAAAATTTAAATCTCTTAAAATCTTCAGCATACTGAAGCGATTCTTTTTTTAGTGCTTTGTTGCTTTTAAAGAGTCTGGAAATGAAGGATCTTTCTTTTAATTCTTCCAGTGCTTCTTCTTCTCCTTCCATCAATTCTAACGGATTGGGTTTCCCTTTCCAGAATTCCTCAAAAGCAACACTAGTTTCATTGAAGTTCGCATTAGGGTTCTTCATCATTTCTTTCCATTTTGGACTTTTACGAAATTCTTTCCGTTTTTCCTTTCCAATTTGTGATTGTGCAATCGACAGTTGCAGAAAGAACAACAATGGAAGCAGTATAATGGTAGTTTTCCTCATTTTATAATAGAATTAAGGTTAATTGTTTGTTTTTAAAAGAGATATGCAGGTAAAAATGTAAATGAACTTTTTTTTCTTTTTTCTTTGTGTATGAATCTTTTCAAATAAAAGAAAGCTCGCTATAAAAAGACATAAGTTCAGTTGTCGGACTTGAGTTACTTTTCTTTAAATCAGGTGTTTTTGTTTTCTGACAACAACTGATTTGTTCCCTGATTTAGAAATCAAAGAAAACTTGGTTTAAAACTTACTTTGATTAGAAGTAGACTCCATTTTTTGTTTGATATTAGGACAAAAGTATAGCTATAGTCTTGCTTTTAACAGGCTATTGTAACAACTGTAATTTGTGTGTAATGATTGGTTATTTGTGATTAATATCTGGTTTTTTTGAACGCAAGACAGTTGGGAGTGTTTTAGATGGGGTGGTTTTGCGAAATAACAATCTAATGAGCTAACAGATAGAAATATACGTAAATAGCAGTGTACGGTTAATAGTTTAAGGTTTATTCTTACGGTAAAATGGGGAGATTATTTTTGTTTTGCTTTTTTTGTTTTAAACCTTGTGTTTTTGTAAAAATCTTATACATTTGTCGCACAATTTGCTGTAAGCCCCCTTCTTTATGAGAATTGTAGTAGATAAAAATATGCTTAACAACCTACCTTGCTGTTTTTCAGCGTGTTAAAATTATGAAGACAATAAAGACCGTTTTTTTCACAGTTTGCCTGACTTTACTATCTGGGTTTAGTGCTTTGGCACAAGTGACACCACCAGCACCAGGCCCCGTAGTACCACCAGATGATCCATATGATCCGGACATAGTGCCCATAGATAATCATTTAGTGTTTTTGGCAATAGTGGCAGTTGTTCTAGGAATTGCAATTATATATCGAAATAAAATTAAAAAAGCTTCAGTGTAAACTGAAGCTTTTTTAATGAGTCGATTTTACGAATTATTTGTTTATCGCATAAAGTCTTGAGATGTATTTTCCAACAACATCAAATTCAAGGTTTATTTTAGTTCCAACTTTGAAGTTTTTGAAATTAGTATTTTCAAAAGTGTAAGGAATAATCGAAACGCTAAATTCGTTTGTTTTTGAGTTTACAACCGTCAGGCTTACTCCGTTTACCGTAATAGAACCTTTTTCAATGGTAATATTGCTGAGGTTTTTGTCGTATTCAAAAGTATAATTCCAGCTTCCGTGTGCTTCTTCGATTTTAATACAGGTTCCGGTTTGGTCTACATGCCCCTGTACGATGTGTCCGTCAAGACGGTCGCCAAGTTTCATTCCTCTTTCCAGATTTACAATATCGCCTTCCTTCCAGTCGCCAATATTGGTTTTTAAAATGGTCTCGTCGATAGCGGTTACTGTGTAAAGTGAATCTTTTATTGCTACAACCGTCAGGCAGATTCCGTTATGAGAAACACTTTGGTCTATTTTTAATTCATTAGTGATTGTGGAGTCAACTGTGATCTGAAGATTGTTTTGATCTTTTCTTATTTCGTGAATCCTTCCTAGGGTTTCTATAATTCCTGTGAACATTTTGGTTTTATTTTACTAAATTTGCACATCAAAATTAGTAATAAATAATCTGAGCTCATGAATAAAAAAGCAGAAAATATAATTGTTGGGATTTCAGTTGGAGATTTAAACGGTATTGGAAGCGAAGTTATATTAAAAACATTCGAAGATTCTCGTATGTTGGAGATGTGTACGCCAGTTATTTTTGCAAACGCCAAAATACTTTCTTTTGTTAAAAAGAGCTTTACCTCTACAGTTCAGTTTCACGGTGTAGATAAATTAGAGCAGGTTTTGCCTGGAAAAGTCAATGTTTTTAATCTTTGGAAAGAAGGGGTCGATATCAACTTCGGTAAAAATGATGAGAAAATTGGTGAATACGCAATTAAATCATTTGTTGCGGCTACCAAAGCGCTAAAAGAAGGTTTGGTAGATGTTCTGGTAACGGCGCCAATAAACAAATACAACATTCAATCGGAAGATTTTAAATTTCCGGGACATACTGATTATCTGGACAAAGAATTAGAGGGGAACGCTTTAATGATGATGGTTCAGGATAATTTGCGAGTAGGTTTGCTTACCGATCATGTACCGTTGAATGAGGTTTCTTCCCATTTGACAGAAGAGCTAATCATTAGAAAGATTGAAACGATCAGAAAATCACTGGTTCAGGATTTTAGTATTGTTAAGCCAAAAATTGCCGTTTTAGGATTGAATCCGCATAGTGGTGATGGAGGTGTGATTGGGAAAGAAGAAGATTTAATTTTGAAGCCAGCTTTGAAAAAGATCTTTGAAAAAGGGACTATGGTTTTTGGACCATTTTCGGCAGATGGTTTTTTTGGAAGTGGTCAGTATGAAAAATATGATGCTATTGTAGCTACTTATCACGATCAGGGATTGATTCCGTTTAAAACCTTGTCGTTTGGTAAAGGAGTGAATTATACGGCTGGTTTGAATAAGGTTAGAACCTCACCGGATCATGGTACGGCTTATGATATTGCCGGAAAAGACATGGCAGATTTTAACTCATTTAAGGAGGCGGTTTATCTTGCAATAGATATTTTTCGCTCGCGTAATCAGTATGAGGAGATTACTGAAAAACCACTCAAAATAAAAGAAAAACAGTTATAAACAAAAAAAGGTGAATAAGATTATTAGTTTTATAATAATTTTATATCTTTGCACCCCAATTCAGGCATCTGAGTTTTAGATACGGATTGGACAAATTGATGTTGAAATGAGCAAAACAAAAGAATTTTTAATTCCTTTCGTAGGATTAAAACTAGGAAAACACCATTTTGAGTATCAAATAAGTAACACGTTCTTTGCGAACTTTGATTACGACGAATTTCAAAGTTCGGATATCAAAGTAGGTTTAGTTTTAGATAAGAAAAGCAACATGTTAGAGTTGGAATTCAAACACAAAGGAACTGTAAATGTACCTTGTGATCTGACAAGCGAAGATTTTGATTTGCCTTTAAAAGGTAAAATGAAATTAATTGTTCGTTTTGGAGAAGAATTCAATAACGATAATGAAGAGCTTTTAATCTTACCGCATGGAGAACATGAAATTGATGTAGCACAGTACATTTATGAAATGATTGCACTGTCGGTACCTCTAAAACGAGTTCATCCAGGAGTGAAAGACGGCAGTTTGCAAACTGATGCTTTAAAAAAACTGAATGAGCTAACGGTTAAAGAAGAGAAAAAAGAGAGTAAACAAGAAGAAGATATTGACCCGCGTTGGGACAAATTAAAGAAACTATTAACGGATAAATAATATAGTAAAATGGCACATCCTAAGAGAAAAATCTCGAAAACAAGAAGAGATAAGAGAAGAACACATTATAAAGCTACTGTAGCTCAAATCGCTACATGTCCTATTACTGGAGAAGCACATTTATACCACAGAGCTTACTGGCATGAAGGTAAAATGTACTACAGAGGGCAAGTTGTTATCGATAAATCTGTAGCGGTTGCTTAATACGTTTTTGTAAATGATACTGGAACTCTCACATAGTGAGAGTTTTTTTTGTTGGTTATACTTTTCTTTTTTTAAGAAAATAACTGCAAATTAATTTCGTTTTTTTTTGTAATTTTCAAGTCTTTTAAAAATTTTTCAGATACGCTGTATTTGAAACGAAATAATTGAATATAATGAATACAATCACAGCCGCAATTACCGCTGTTGGAGCTTACGTTCCAGACTTTGTACTTTCGAACAAAGTTTTGGAAACGATGGTCGATACCAATGACGAATGGATTACTACTCGTACCGGAATTAAAGAAAGAAGGATTTTAAAAGATGCTGATAAAGGAACATCGTTTCTTGCTATAAAAGCAGCACAGGATTTAATAGCAAAAGCTAATATTGATCCGTTAGAGATTGATCTGATTATAATGGCAACAGCTACAGCAGATATGCCGGTAGCCTCTACTGGAGTTTTTGTTGCGACAGAAATTGGAGCTACCAATGCATTTGCTTACGATTTGCAGGCGGCATGTTCAAGTTTCTTATACGGAATGTCTACCGCTGCAGCTTATGTGCAGTCAGGAAGATATAAAAAAGTACTATTAATTGGTGCCGATAAAATGTCATCAATTGTAGATTATACAGACAGAGCAACTTGTATTATTTTTGGTGACGGAGCGGGAGCCGTTTTATTCGAACCCAATTATGAAGGCTTAGGCTTACAAGATGAATACTTACGAAGCGACGGTGTAGGACGCGATTTTCTTAAAATTTCTGCAGGAGGTTCTTTAACTCCAACTACAGCGGAGACCGTACAAAACAAACAACACAATATTATTCAGGACGGAAAAACCGTTTTTAAATACGCTGTAACCAATATGGCTGATGCCAGCGAATTGATTTTGCAAAGAAACAATCTTACGAATCAGGATGTGAATTGGTTAGTGCCACATCAGGCAAACAGACGTATCATCGATGCTACTGCAAACAGAATGAATCTTGAGGATTCAAAAGTACTGGTGAATATTGAAAAATATGGTAACACCACTTCAGCTACGTTACCATTAGTATTAAGCGACTTTGAACATTTGCTTAAAAAAGGAGATAATATTATTTTTGCCGCTTTTGGTGGAGGATTCACTTGGGGATCTATTTACCTAAAATGGGCATACGATAAAAAATAAATCAAAACTAAAAACGAATCATTATGGATTTAAAAGAAATTCAAAACCTAATCAAATTTGTAGCAAATTCGGGTGTTGCAGAAGTAAAGTTGGAAATGGATGATGTGAAAATCACGATCAGAACAACTTTAGAAGGAAATGTAACTGAAACTACTTATGTACAGCAATTACCTGCTCAGGCAGCATTGCCACAAGCAGTTGCTCCTCAACAAACAGCTCCGGTAGTTGTAAATGTAAGTGCTGAGGCACCTGCTGCTGTTGAAGATTCTAAATTCATTACTATTAAATCTCCAATTATTGGAACTTTTTACAGAAAACCATCTCCAGACAAACCAGTATTTACTGAAGTTGGAAGCACTATCGCAAAAGGTGATGTTCTTTGTGTAATTGAAGCAATGAAATTATTCAACGAAATCGAATCGGAAGTTTCAGGTAAAATTGTAAAAATTCTTGTTGACGATATGTCTCCTGTAGAATTTGACCAACCTTTATTCTTAGTTGATCCATCATAAATAAATTTAGATTTTAGATTTTAGATTTTAGATTGATCTGACAGAATTAATACAGACATCTCTAATTATCTAATTATCTAATTATCTAATTATCTAATTAAAATAAGATGTTTAAAAAAATATTAATTGCAAATAGAGGAGAAATTGCACTTCGTGTAATTCGTACATGTAAAGAAATGGGAATCAAAACTGTAGCAGTTTACTCTACAGCCGATGCTGAAAGTTTACATGTTAAGTTTGCTGATGAAGCGGTTTGTATTGGTCCCCCTCCAAGTAACTTATCGTATTTGAAAATGTCAAATATAATTGCTGCTGCCGAAATTACTAACGCAGATGCAATACATCCAGGTTATGGATTTCTTTCTGAGAATGCTAAATTCTCAAAAATTTGTCAGGAGCACGGAATCAAATTTATTGGTGCAGCTCCTGAGATGATTGACAGAATGGGAGATAAAGCTTCTGCAAAAGCGACAATGAAAGCGGCAGGAGTTCCATGTGTACCAGGTTCTGACGGATTATTAGAATCTTTCGAACAAACACAAAAGTTAGCTAAAGAATTTGGTTACCCGGTAATGCTTAAAGCTACTGCCGGTGGTGGTGGAAAAGGAATGCGTGCGGTATGGAAAGAAGATGAATTATTGAAAGCATGGGAAAGTGCACGTCAGGAAGCTGCCGCTGCATTTGGAAATGACGGAATGTACATGGAGAAACTTATCGAAGAGCCACGTCATATCGAAATTCAGGTTGTTGGAGATTCATACGGAAAAGCATGTCACCTTTCTGAAAGAGATTGTTCTGTACAACGTCGTCACCAGAAATTAACTGAAGAAACACCTTCACCATTCATGACTGACGAATTGCGTGCGGCAATGGGAGAAGCGGCTGTAAAAGCGGCAGAATTCATTAAGTACGAAGGAGCCGGAACAGTTGAGTTTTTGGTTGACAAACACAGAAACTTCTATTTCATGGAAATGAATACCCGTATTCAGGTGGAGCACCCGATCACTGAACAAGTAATTGATTACGATTTAATTCGTGAGCAAATTATGGTAGCGGCCGGAATTCCAATTTCAGGAAAAAACTACTTACCACAATTACACGCCATCGAATGCCGTATTAATGCTGAAGATCCTTATAACGATTTTCGTCCTTCACCAGGAAAAATTACTACGCTTCATATGCCGGGAGGGCACGGAGTACGTTTAGATACTCACGTATATTCTGGTTACAGCATCCCGCCAAACTACGATTCGATGATTGCTAAGTTAATCACAACGGCACAATCAAGAGAAGAAGCTATCAGCAAAATGCGTAGAGCTCTGGATGAATTTGTTATTGAAGGCATCAAAACTACAATACCATTCCATAGACAATTGATGGATGACCCAAGATATATTGCAGGAGATTATACTACTGCTTTTATGGATACATTTAAAATGAAACCTATAGAGGAATAGAAGTAAAGGCTGTTGATTTTTCAACAGCCTTTTTTTATGTTACCAACTGGTAAACCCGATAGGTTTTAGAACTTATCGGGTTTGTTTTTTAGTGAAGTAAACACTTTCGGTGTGTATTTTTTATACAGGTTTTGCCTGGGTTACACACTTTTTATAAATTTTAAATTTTGGCACAAATGATTTAATCCCTTTAAAAATAAGGACTTAAGTAATTGAAGGTACAACGTTTTCGTTACGGCATAATAATTTCATTATCTAAAGCGTAAACAACTATTAATAATTTAAAACGTACACACTATGAAAAATTTATTTCTATCAGCCGCAATCGTTTTGGGAGGTTTAACATCATTTGCTTCAAATGCTCCAATTGCAAACACTATCGTTAAAACGGTTTCTGTTGCAGACGAATATACAGAGATCAAATTAGAAGAGATACCTGCTCCAATTACGGAAGCTTTGAAAAAAGCCTATCCAAGCGCTGTAGTTACAAAAGCGTATAAAAACGAAAAATCCGAGTACAAATTAGACGTTACAGTAGGAGAAAAGGTAGGTAATCTTTTTGCTAATGCAGACGGAACCTGGATTAAAAAATAAGGTAAAGCCGTTCTTATGTTTATACAAATTAAGAACATTAAAATAAAATTAAGAGTGCTTAAATATACACACTATGAAAAATTTATTTCTATCAGCCGCAATCGTTTTGGGAGGTTTAACATCATTTGCTTCAACTTCTCCAATATCAAATACAATCGTAAAAACAGCAGTTATCCAGGACGAGTACACTGAAATTAAAGTGGAAGAAGTTCCTGCTGCTGTAATCGATGCTCTTAAAAAAGCGTATCCGGATGCAATACTTTCAAAAGCATACAAAAATGAAAAAACGGAGTACAAACTGAGCGTTACAGTAGGAGACAAAGTAGGCTCTCTTTATGCAAATGCAGATGGAACCTGGATCAAAAAATAATTAATAAGAACCATTAAAAAGGATCATTATGAAAAAGTTAATCTTATCGGCAGCTATCGTGTTAGGTAGTTTGTCTATGCAGGCAGGAAATGGAACAATGACAGGTTTATTGGTGAAAACTGTAAGTGTTCAGGATGAATATAAAGAAGTTGATGCAGTTCCGGCTGCGATCAAAACCGCATTAGACAATGCTTATCCGGGAGTAAAACTGGACAAAGCTTATGTAAATGCAAAGAAGGAGTATAAAATAGAGATAACCGTTAGAGGAGAAAAATCTACAGTTTATACAGACGCTTCCGGAAATATTCTTAAAAAATAACGATTAGTAACCCATAAAAACCATTTATTATGAAAAAGTTAATTTTATCAGCAGCGATTGTTCTTGGAGGTTTATCCGTTCAGGCAGCGACTTCGACAGTGAAAACTTCAGACATTCAAGCTGTAGTTGTTCAGGATGAATATAAAGAAGTTAGTGCGGATGCAGTTCCAGCAGCAGTTAAATCAACAATCGAAAAATCTTTCCCTAACACAAAACTTGAAAAAGCGTATAAGAGTGAGAAGGATGAGTATAAATTGGAAATTTCCAGCGGAGATAAAAAATACACTGTGTTTACAGACGCTTCCGGAAATATTCTTAAAAAATAATTGCCTAATTTTATCAGCTAATAGTAATTAAAAAAAGCAAGTACTTATGAAAAAGTTAATTTTATCAGCTGTCATCATTTTAGGAGGTTTAGTAACGAATGCAGAAGCGACTACATTAAAAAAATCAGTTTTGAATGTCGTTACATTTCAAGACGATTTTAAGGAAATAAAACCAGAAGCGCTTCCAGCTGAAGTTAAAGCGACTTTAGAAAAATCTTTTCCAGGTTCGAAGCTTGTAAAGGCTTATGTAAATCCGAAAAAGCAGTACAAATTAGAACTGAATTCCGGGGCTGATCAGGAGAAACATTTTGTTTTCACAAATGACAAAGGAGACATTTCCCCGAAATATTAAAAAAGAATAATATGAAAAAGTTAGCCTTATCAGTAGCAGTTGTTTTAGGAAGTTTATCCGTTTCTGCGAATACTGTTGTTTCTCAGGAGCAAATAAAAATTGCTGTTAATGTTCAGACAGAATATACAGAAGTTGCTGCAGATGCTGTACCAGCTGCTGTGAAAACGGCACTACAAACCGCTTATCCGGGTGCAAAACTTGCGAAAGCCTGGGTAAACGAAAAAAAGGAATATAAACTTGAGATATCAGTTGGGGACCAAAAGGCTACTGTTTTTTCAGATGTCAATGGCAACTGGTTGAAGATATAATTAGGTGAATTTTAGATTTATGTTTTTGGTGAAAAAGAGATTGCGATAAGCAATCTCTTTTTTTTTACATAATTTTGTGAAAAGACAATTTTATTAGTATTATTTTAGCAAAAAAGTCCTCAGAAACAAATGCCAAAGATATTACTGATAGAAGATGATATTTCGTTCTGCAAATTATTAGAGAAATTTCTAATCAAAAAAACATACGAAGTAGCTATTGCTTTCTCAGCTGCCGAAGCCAGAGTTGCAATCAAAAAAGAATCTTTCGATTTGATTTTAACAGATCTCCGTTTACCTGATTCTGATGGTATCGGTCTTATGGCCGAAATTAAAACGGCATACCCTCAAGTTCCGGTAATTTTGATGACGGGCTACTCTGATGTTAATACTGCAGTGAAAGCGATCAAAAATGGAGCAGCCGATTACATTTCGAAACCTTTCAATCCTGATGAAGTTTTACTGGTCATCACAAATGCGTTAAAAGCTTCAGAAGAGGAGACGGATGAAGTAGTGGTGAAAGAGAAGAAAACCGCAAAAAAACAAACTACTGCCGAAAACGAATTTGTAAAAGGGATTTCGATAGCGTCTAAAAAACTTCTGGATCATATTCAATTGGTAAGTCCGACAGATATGTCGGTTTTAATTATTGGAGAGAGTGGAACAGGAAAAGAAATTATTGCCAAAAGTATCCATCAGCAAAGTTTAAGGAAAAACAATAATTTTATTGCAGTCGATTGCGGAGCTATTCCGAAAGAATTGGCAGCAAGTGAATTCTTCGGACATCTAAAAGGATCTTTCACCGGTGCTATCAGCGACAAAATGGGTTATTTTGAAGCAGCTAATGGCGGAACGCTTTTTTTGGATGAAATTGGGAATCTTTCTTATGAGAATCAAATTCAACTGTTAAGAGCACTTCAGGAACGAAAAATTAAACCTGTTGGAAGTAATAAAGAAATAAACGTCGATATTCGCATTATTACCGCTACGAATGAAGATTTGCGTGAGGCAGTAAAAAACGGCGATTTTAGAGAGGATTTATACCATAGAATCAACGAGTTTTCTATATTGTCGCCTTCTTTAAAAGAGCGGGAGGAAGATTTGATGGTTTTCGCCGATTATTTTCTGGAAAAAGCGAACCAGCAGCTGAACAAAGAGGTGATTGGATTTTCACCCGAAGTAGTTGCAATTTTTCAAAATTACAACTGGCCGGGAAATTTACGTGAATTGCAAAATTGTGTCAAACGTTCGACATTGTTGTCCAAAGGTGAATTTATCGAAAGTGATGTTCTGCCGGCAGAGTTTTTTCAGATACAAAAGCCAACAAGTTCTAATGATAATTTTTCGTTATCTGAAAATGAAAGAGAAGCCATTATTCAGGCGTTATCGAGAGCGCAAAATAACAAATCGGAAGCAGCAAAATTACTTAAGATTACCAGAAAAACACTTTACAATAAATTAAAGCATTACAATATAGATTAAACGATTTCTTGTCGTAAAGCGTTAAAAAGTACATTTGTTTTAGATTTTAAGGTACTCAGTATACTGTCTACTTCAGAAATGTCAAGGTTCGTACTTTCCAAAACTTTTAAAATTTCACTAATCTCTTGTGTCTGAATTTGTTTAAACATAGGAGCCATTCGATGCGCAATTAAGTTAATTTCGACCGTGCTTTTTGCTTCGAAGGCATTTTCTAAAGCGTTCAGATTCTCAGAACTGTTTTCAATAAACGCTTTCAGGATTTCTTTTAGTTCGTCATTGTCGTCGCCTAAAAACTCTTTCAGCGTATCCAGTGAATACAATGTTGAATTTACCGTTTCTTCCTCTTTGTTAATGTCAATATTGGGCAATGTGTCGTTTTCCAAAATTAGATGAATCGTCTCCAACAGTATTTTAGGGGAATAAGGTTTTTGAATTACCGTGGTAAAACCTGCCTTGGTATAAATTGCTGCATCCAGATCAGTTCTTCCGGTTAAAGCAATTACGGGCTGGTTTTTAAAAGTGGAGTAACCGCTGTTTTTGAGTTTTTCCAAGAACATAAAACCGTCCATTTCCGGCATTTGTATGTCAGTGATAATAAAGTCGAAAGGAGTACTTCCAATGGCTTCTAAAGCTTTTTCGGCACTGTTAAAAGAAAATACCTCATGTTTTTCCTGTCTCAAAACACCACTCGTTAAGTTCAGAAGATTAATATCGTCGTCAAGAACGATAAACGTTTGTTTTGGAGCATTCAGTATAACGGATTCTTTCTCTTCAACTACTAAATTTTGACTGTTATCAAACAATAAAGGAAGTTGAATTTGAAAAGTACTTCCTTTTCCAAAAGTACTTTCGAGACTTAAGCTTCCGCCTAAAATCGAAATTATTTTTTGACAAATGGATAATCCCAAGCCGGTTCCACCATATTTTTTTTCGATTCCTTCATTCGCCTGAGCAAATTCTTCGAAAACTAATTGCTGATTCCCTTTTTCGATTCCAATTCCTGAATCTTGAATAGAAACAACAAAAAAATCATCATTTTCTGTGGTGTAAGCGCTTATTTTTATGAAGCCTTCTTCGGTAAATTTATAGGCATTTCCAATGATGTTACTTAAAATTTGTTTTAGTCTAAAGGGATCTCCAACAATTCGGGCATTCAATTTTTCATCAACGTTAATAATAAGGTCGATGTTCTTTTGTTTGTAAACGGTTTGAATACTCTTGGCTACTCCATCAATTATTTCCGGCAATAAAAATGGGACCTTCTCAATGGTGATTTTTCCAGCCTCGATTTGAGAAAAGTCCAATAAGTCCTGAACCAGCTGTGTAATGTATTCAGAAGAATTTTTAATGTTTTTGATGAAATAAGACTGCTTGGAATTTACCTCAGAATTACCCAGCAATTCTGAATATCCTACAATTGTACTTAAAGGGGTTTTTAAATCGTGACTCACCGTAGAAATGAGCTGTTCGCGGCTTTTCAGTAAGTTTTTTGTTTTAAAATTTGCAATCTCCAGCTTCTTTTTATAAACCTGCGATTTAGAGTAATCACTCACAATTAGGATCGAGAAAAATAAAGTAAGCACCAAGCCAATAATAGCCGAAGCCGTAACAATATCATTCACTTTTTTAAGCGATTTTTCTTTTAAAGAATTGTTTTTTATCGAGTTGATGATGATTTCTCTTTCGATAATTCGAAGTACTTTTCGTAGCTGTTCAGAAATCGCGATTTCATTTTTTAATAATTTGTTTTCTTCGAAGTTTAGTGATTCTTTTTTCTTTTCAGCTTTCAGTTTTACATTGCTTAAGAGTTTCTTCGAATTGGCCAAGATGGAATCCGAGGCTTGTTTGCTCAGGGTGTTTGTACTGTCGTCAGGGATATTCTGATTGAGATAATCCACATATTTTTGAAGTACATTGCGCTGATAACTCCCTAATTGATTCGGATTCTTGTTGAAATCCTGAAGTTCTAATTTACGGAGTTTAAACTCCATTTTGGTGATTTCATCAATTGCCGTATTTACCGAGACTTCATCGTCGGCTTTATTTTTTATGGTTTTTAACTGTTTGATGTTTTTTGTCTTTTCCGACAACAGGTATGTAACACTGTCCAGCAGGGTCTTTTGATATTGTGTGGTAACAATTTGTTTTAAGGTATCGATTCTGGATTTCAAAGAATCGGTTTCGATAAGGTAATTTTTGAAATCATCCTCAGAATTGGTCTGGATGGTTTTTCGGGCTAAACTTTCGGTCTTGTAAACGTTAGAAAACAGTTTGCTTACTTTTAAGATTTTAGTTTTCTCAAAAGCAATCTTACTTTCGAGTTTATTGTAAACCACATTTTCTGAATACAAAAACCAACCTACGGTAACCACTAATCCCAGTAGAGCAATATAACTGAAGAGTACTTTTATCGGCATGTAACTTTTTTTACTCTCCATGGGGTAATGTTATAGGTTTTTGGATGCTTATAATGGAAATCAGTGCAATTTATTTAAAATTTCGGTTTTTGAAATACAAAATAATGCTAATGTTTTACATAATTAAGAGGGCTCGGAAAATAAAATAGCCGCAGATTCTGAAAATCTACGGCTATTTTTTAATTTAAAATCTACGGTTTAAAGCGTCTCGTTCAACCATTTGAAGAATTCACCTTGCCAAACCTGAGCGTTTTGCGGGTGTAAAACCCAGTGATTTTCATCAGGGAAATATACAAATCTGCTTTTAAGTCCTCTTAATTGTGCCGCCTGAAAAGCTTCTTGTCCCTGTCCGATTGGTACACGGAAATCTTTTCCTCCCTGGAAAATTAAGATGGGTCTGTTCCAGTTTTGAACCATTGTTGCAGGGTTAAAAACAGTATACGATTTTTGAGCTGCTGCATTGTCTTTTTCCCAGTACGGACCTCCAAAATCCCAGTTGTTAAAGAAAACCTCTTCAGTAGTTCCTAACATACTCACGGTATTGAAAACACCGTCGTGAGCGATAAAAGTTTTGAAACGGTTTTTGTGAATACCCGCTAGGTAAAACACAGAATATCCTCCGTAGCTTGCGCCTACACATCCTAAACGGGATTTGTCGACATAGCTTTCTTTAGAAACATCGTCGATCGCCGAAAGGTAGTCATCCATAACCTGTCCGCCCCAATCTTTACTAATCTGCTCGTTCCATTCAACACCATGACCCGGCATTCCGCGACGGTTTGGTGCAACTACCACATAACCTTTTGCAGCCATTAAGGAGAAATTCCAACGGAAAGAATACGATTGTGTTAAAGCACTTTGTGGCCCACCTTGACAGAATAATAAGGTTGGGTATTTTTTAGAAGCATCAAAATTTGGAGGTAAAATTACCCAAACCAACATTTTTTTACCGTCTGTAGTAGTTACATAACGTTTTTCTGTTTTGCTAGGTGCTATTGTTTTGTAGGTTTCTGTATTTACATTTGAGATTTGTTTCCAGGTGTTTTTCTTTAAATTAAAAGAATAAATTTCCGGAGCGTGATTCATGTCATTTCGGGTGACAATAATATCATCACCGGCAAAACCTACTAAATCATTCACATCAAAATCTCCATTAGTCAATTGACGAACCTGAATAGCGATTCTGGTCAATCCCGGAAAGTTAACTGTAAAAAGCTGTTTTGTACCATCCACCGGAGCTACAAAGTATACATTTTTACCGTCTTTACTCCAGATAAAATTATCTACAGTTCCATCCCAGTTTGCCGTTAAATTTGTTTTAATGCCTTTAAATTCAACAATAAGATCGTTTTTATCCGCTTCATAACCGTCACGTTTCATTTGCAGCCAGGTTAAGTTTCCTGTTGGGGAAAATTGTGGCGCTGTATCGTAACCTAAATTACCTTCGGTTCTGTTTATTGTTTTTTGAGTTTCTAAATTATACTCGTAAATATCAGTATTAGTAGAAATTGCGTATTGTGTTCCTGCTTTTTTCTTGCACACATACAAAATGCTTTTTCCGTCAGGGGACCAGATGTAATCTTCGTCACCACCAAAAGGTTTTTGCGGAGAATCAAAATTCTCGCCTTTCAGGATATCAATTCCAGCGGCACCTTCTTTGTTTTCTTTGTAAAAAACATGATTGAATTTACCTTCATTCCAGGTATCCCAATGACGATAATCCAATCCGTCATAAATTTGAGCATCAGATTTATCCAGTTTTGGATAAAAATCTTTGCCTAAAACTTTTTCCAGTTTCACCTCTTCGTTGTACACTAAAAATTTTCCGTCAGGCGAAACGTTTTTGTCTGCTAAAACTTCTTTAGTGTCTTTAATTTCGGTTGCAGTTCCACCACCTATAGGAATGATGTAAAATTTAGAAGACGATTTGTTTTCTTCAATAGAAGGGGTCGAAACCTTAAAAACAACATTTTTTGCATCTTTCGAAAGTCCGAGCGCACTCACTCTTCCTAATTTCCATAACAACTCTGGGGACATTACATTTTGTCCGATAGCGTTTAAACTCATCATTATTAAGGTTGTAAATAATACTTTTTTCATAATAAAATTCTAATTTTTCGTGGGACTAAAAATACAACAATTAAATTCCAAATTAGCTAAATTCCAAATTCCAAAAATTGTTAAAGTTTATGGGCTAAGTTTTTTTAGCCACGAATTCACGAATTTTTATTCTTAAGGATCAGTAAAAATAATTCGTGAATTCGTGGCTAAAAAAAAATAGTACGCGTTTTGGAATTTTAAAAAATGAAAGTTCCGGTTTAAATTTATTTCCTAAATTGTGATTTGGATTTTAACTAATTGTGATTTATTATTTTATGATGGAACTAAGCTACTGGGAACTCAAAAACTGGTTTACAAATGTTGATTATACTATTGTTGGCAGCGGAATCGTAGGACTGCACGCGGCACTGCGCTTACGCGAAAGATTTCCGGTCGCAAAAATTCTGATTTTAGAAAAAGGAATGCTGCCGCAAGGAGCCAGTACTAAAAATGCCGGCTTTGCATGCTTTGGAAGTCTTTCTGAAATTATGGAAGATCTTAAAACACATTCAGAAGAGGAAGTGATACGGCTTGTAGAAAAAAGATGGAAGGGCTTGCAGCTGTTGAGAAAACGATTAGGCGATACTGCAATAGATTTTAAACCGTATGGCGGATATGAATTGTTTTTAAGAGAAGATGATTTAAATTTTGAGGAGTGTATGGCAAGGCTGCCTTTCGTCAATGAAATTTTAAAACCACTTTTCAAAGCGGATGTTTTTGCCAAAGAATTCGATCGGTTTGGTTTTGGAAGCAGTCACGATTATTTGATTTTTAATCCTTTTGAGGCACAAATTGATACCGGAAACATGATGCAGGAATTGCTGAGACAGGCTGTTGCTGAGAATATTTTAATTCTCAACCAGCAAACTCTTACTGCTTATTCTGACTTAGGAAGTGAGGTTGAACTGGTGTTGAATGATTTTAGTTTTAAATCCAAAAAAGTACTTTTCGCCACCAACGGTTTTGCAGCTCAGTTGACAAAAGGAGCAGTAAAGCCTGCCCGAGCACAGGTTTTGATTACAGAGCCCATTGCAAATTTAGCCATCAAAGGAACTTTTCATCTGGATCGCGGGTATTATTATTTTAGAAATATAAACGATAGAATTTTACTTGGCGGTGGCAGAAATCTTGATTTTGAAACCGAAACAACAACTGAATTTGGGGAGACGAAAATTGTACAAAATAAATTGGAGGATTTACTTAAAAATGTAATTTTACCGAATCAGGATTTCCGAATCGCCCATCGTTGGAGCGGTATCATGGGAATAGGAAACAGTAAAAATCCTGTTGTTACTCAATTGTCTGAAAACGTGTTTTGTGGAGTGCGTTTAGGTGGTATGGGAGTAGCAATCGGGAGTTTAATAGGAACAGAATTAGCAGATTTAATATAATTTTAAAAGAATTTAATTCAAAAATACCACAACCCAAAAAACGGATAATACATGCAAAAAACTACTCTAGTTGTTCTTTTTTCTTTTTTTACCTTTCTTTTTACACATGCCACTAATAAAACTAAACCTATTGTAGCCGATCCGGTTTTTGATGTAACCGTTTCACTTATTGGTGAAGTTTTGGTTGAATATCATGCATATGATGTTTATAATACTTACGAATGGCAGTTCGAATATGGGCCTGCAGGTTTTAAGCCTGGGGAGGGGATCACTAAGACTCTTTCCGGTATAAACTTTTATCGATTTACATTAGATCCATTAAGAAAATATGATTTTAGAGTCAGAGAGAGACGTTTGCAGGGGACAATTTTTTTATGGGGAAATTGGTCAGACACAAAAACGATACAGGCATCAAGTGATAAAGTCTTTTCTGTGGGTTATGCGACAAACTTTAATGATAAAAACACCACAAATTTAGAGTGGAGGGGCCTTATCTATAACAATAGCACCAGTATAGCCGGTGTATCTCTTACAACCTATAAGAATCATAGCGAAAATAATGCAGCAGGTTCTTCGATGATAATGGCTAGTTATAACTATGACGATAAAAGCCATATTGGTTTGATATCTCCAAGATTCAATGATTTAGCCACCGATCGAAAAATAAAATTTTGGCTAAACGGACTTTATAATTCGGATACAGAATTGTTAGTCGGGACTATGAGTGATCCCAATGACAAAAACACATTTCATCTTCTGCAAAAAATAGAACCAAAATTAGGGTTAGAATGGAGGCAGGAAACCGTTTATTTTACTAATTATAATGGCACCGATCAATATGTGGTGTTCTTTTTTAAGAGGGGATACTATGGGAGTAACAGTACCAGTTTGTATATAGATGATTTTAGTTACGAAAAAGCATCAGATTGTTTCAATCAGACTAATTTTGCCGTATCAAACGTTCAGCAAAATAGTGCTCAGATAAATTTTGATGCTCCTAATCAAAATAATTTTCAAGTGAGTCTGACTAATACAGTTAAGAAAACTACTGAAATTTTTACTATTCAGAGCAGCTCTTTTACTTTGGATAAATTGGTTGGAAATACAGATTATGAAGTAAAGGTACGCGCCAATTGTATTGATGATTTGTTCTCTAACTGGACTAAGACAATAAGTTTCAAAACACCTTGTACCGTAATTACAGATAGGTACAGTACCTCTTTTGAAGGGACAAAATATATTGATCCTTGCTGGAGTGTGATTGCAGGAAAATGTTTGGTTCAGAGTAGTTTGGAAGATACGGGCTGGGCAAGAAAGCCCGCACCTAAAACAGGTACGACAACGATTGTAATGTCGAAATTTGTAGGTGCTTTAAATGTTGATAAAGCCTATCTTGTAACACCATATATTGCAGATCTGGATTCTGATAAAAGAATAAGATTTAGTCTTTTAGCTTATAGTAGCGACGATGACTATAATAAAACTTCGCTGACCATAGGAACAATGTCTGATCCTAAAAATGCAGCTACTTTTGTTGCTTTAAAAACAATTCTGCCTTCAGAGATAAACGAGACTGAAAACGGATATAAATCTTCGTTATGGAAAGAGCATACCGTTTATTTAGATAATTACGTAAAGAGCAATAACCATAATTATATTGCTTTGAGGTACAATAATGAAAGTGATTCCTATTTTAGTATCGATGACTTTACGTATGAAAAGACACCTGTATGTCTAGAACCTCTTAATCCTAAAACCATCAATTTGGGTTATGATTCTGCCACTGTTAGTTGGGAAAATTATAAACCTGCATCACAATTTCAAATAGAATACGGACCAAAAGGATTTGCTCATGGTTCAGGAAAGATCGTTGATGCGGCAGTAATTCCGTTTAAGTTAGAATCGCTTCAGGACGATACAGATTTCGATTTTTATGTTCGTGCCAAATGTGGAAGTGAATACAGCGCGTGGTCTGACAGAGGTAATTTTAAAACCAAATGTTTAGGATTAACGGCTGGTTATACTGAAAATTTTGAAAATGCCGCTTTTGAAAAAAATGGATGCTGGACCAGAATTGTGCCTTATATTTATCAGAGGTATTATCGTAAAGATCGTTTTGTGAATATTAATACGATCAATAACGGTAGTTCTACGGTGCGTAATGGTTCCCAATCAGTATTGCTTTCAAGTCAGTTAGATCTTGTTTACCCTCCGGGAACGGGAGAAAAAACGGATAGAGTAGTGCTGGTTTCTCCGAGATTTAAAGATTTTGACAATCATAAAAAGATCAACTTTTGGATGCAGGTTCCTAAAGAGTCAGATGACCTGTCAGTGGAACTTATCATAGGAACCCTTTCAGATCCGGAAGATTATTCTACTTTCAAAGCTTATAAAACTATTGTAGTTCCGGTTGCAAATAAGGCTAAATGGCTGAACTATGATGTTGATTTTTCTAATTATTTTGGAACGGATAAATATATCGGGTTCAAACAAAAGATTAGTAATCAACGATCAACCAGGTTTTTTATAGATGATTTTGAATACATTCAGAATAACTGTCCAATTCCCGGAATATTAGGTGCAAGACAGTCAGGTCCTGATAGTGTTTTGCTGGATTGGAGAGATAATAATACTCTAAAACCATCTCAAAGTTTTGATATTGAGTATGGACCTAAAGGTTTTGTAAGTGGTTCAGGAACGATAATTAAGGTCACTGAAAATCCTTATAATTTGGCGGGATTAGCTCTTGGCACTTACGAGTATAGAGTAAGAGCATATTGCGATACCAATATTACCTCAGATTGGAGTGATAGATATACCTTTAAAACTTTTTGTTCAAAAACAGCACCTTTTGTTGAGAATTTTGATGAACATGGCAGGAATTTAGATCAAAGTACTACTTTTTGCTGGAGTTACAATATTCAGCTTTATGCGCAATTAGCAGAATTTAATTTGCCGAATATTACCAGTGCGCCTTATGCTTTTGCATTGTATACAAACAAAGACAGTGCAATATTGATTTCTCCTTATCTGGATGATTTTGATAAAAACAAAAAAGTAAAATTTTGGCTTAGAGGTTCGCAAACGGGTAGTTCGAAAGCCGGAACTTTAATTGTAGGAACAATCAAGAATGCTGCGGATCTTAGTACATTCGAACCTTATCTGACCATTACAGAGCAGGAAATTAATAGTTTGCCACTATACGGAAAAGAAGTTAATATTGACTTCTCTCAGTACCAGGGAGCAAACAAACAGATCGTTTTTAAATATATGGCCGAATCAACTAATGGAGACTACGTACGAAACACTCTTTTAATAGATGATTTTCGTTATGATCAGACTTTACCATGTTATGAACCAATAGATGTAGTTTTCTCTGATATTAATCATAATTCGACGTTAATAAGCTGGACTTCTAAAAATCAGGCAACAGAAAATGTTCAGATAGAATACGGATTAACCGGTTTTGCTAAAGGTACGGGAACTATTGTAAACACCAAAAAGAATGAGATTTTGATTTCTAAGCTGCAAATCGGAACCTCGTATGAGTTTTATTTCAAAACCACTTGCGCATCCGGTAATTCATTAGAAGCAGGACCGCGAAAAATAGAAACGACATGCGAGTCACTGGCACTACCGTGGAAAGAGAAATTTACCAATCTGAGTCGTTACGGAACAAACGTCCTTCCGGATTGTTTTAAGTTTTTAAGAGGCGAATTTATTTTAGAAAATACAGCTAAGGATGATCTTAATTATAGATTTAGTCCCGATTATAAAAGGTCGGGATTTGATGATACCGGTTATTTATATCTTACCGGTGGATTTTTGACTCAGATCATGACTCCTATGTTTTATTTAAATGCGGGGACTACTTATAAGTTTAACCTGAAAGGACGAAATAGTTACGAGTATCGTATTCAGGGTGTTGGGTTATATGTTGGAAAAGGGCAAAACGATTACAATATGTCACTTAATATTAGTCAAACAGGGAACAACGATAGACTGACCGAATACAATTATAGAGATGTATCTTATTACTTCACGCCCCTGGTATCGGGAGACTATAGCTTTTTGATGGAATTTGCCAATTCGGGTGGTTCACGATTACTTGTTGATGATTTTGAATTGAAAGAAGGATATACGTCTTCTATCGATGGAAGTGGAAAAACAGTAACATATGACTTTACAAAAATGCCGCCAGGAGAGTTGATTTTTGAGGGGGGCAATAAGAGAATTATTTTAGATTCTAGCAATAATATACTGGTGATGAAAGGAAACAGTACACCATCAGAATGGAAGAATGTCAATGGAACTTCTCAAATAAAGAAAGGAGCCGCTGTTGAGAATTCTTCGGTATGGGAAAGAAATGAAAGTAGTATCGCCAAGATAAATACAAAAGTAAATGCAGCAAATGCAAGCAGTTTATTTATGCATTTTGATCTAAAACAAACCTTTGTTTCTTCAAATACAGAATCAATGTTTAGAGTTGTCGTAAACGGGAATGTAGTGGGGGATGTAATAAAACCAGAGTCGGCCAGCGGTGATGATTATAAAAAATACACAGTTGATTTGACACCATATGTTGGGGCAGATATTAGAATATCATTACAGCATATTGGTAAATCTGATGCCGGAGATAATGCTTATCTGGATAATCTTGTGTTTGATAAAACATCGTCACTGGGTATTGACGGAACTCATTTTTCCAATTTTAAATATTATCCTAATCCAGTAGAAAATGTTTTATATATAGAAAGTAATTCGGTACTTTCGAAAGTAGAAGTTTATACTTTAAGTGGACAGTTGCTTTCTATAAATAATTACTCGGATTCTAAAGTTAGTATTGATTTTAAAAATCATGCTTCTGGGGTATATTTGTTGGTGGTAACTCAGGATGATAAAAAAGAAACGTTTAAAGTAATAAAGAAGTAATGTTCTAAGTTGTACTATTTTTAGTATTACATTTTAGATTAACAGATTTAATATAATGGCAGCACCCAAAAAACCGGCACCAAAAAAAACAACCACCAGTAAACCAAAACCGGCACCAAAGAAAGGCAATCGCTCTTTTGGCGAAAAAGTAAAGTGGTTTTTCATCAAATTATTTTTATGGTTCTTCGGAATCTCGATTGCGTCTGTTGTGTTTTTTAAATATGTGCCTGTACCTTTTACTCCTTTAATGATCATTCGGGCAATCGAAAATAAAACGGCTGGTAAAGAAGTCTATTTTGATCATGACTGGGAACCTATCGATAAGATCTCAATGAATTTGCAAAAAGCGGTTATTGCCAGTGAAGACGGAACTTTTCTAAAACATAATGGTTTCGATTTTAAAGCACTTCAAAAAGCCTATAAAAGCAACGAGCGCGGACGTCGTATTCGTGGCGGAAGTACCATCTCGCAGCAAACCGCTAAAAACGTTTTTTTATGGCAGGGGAAAAGTTATTTCCGTAAAGGTTTAGAAGCTTATTTCACCGTTTTAATTGAACTCATTTGGGGCAAAGAACGTATCATGGAAGTCTACCTGAACAGCATCGAAATGGGAGATGGAGTATACGGTGCTTATGCCGCTACCGAACATTGGTACCGTCGTGATGCTTCAAGTCTAACACCAATGCAGGCAGCCGGAATTGCAGCCATTTTGCCAAACCCAAGAAAATTTAAAGCAACAGGATCTTCCAGTTATATCAACCGAAGAAAGGAACGAATTGTTCGTGAAATGCGCTCGGTTGGGAAAATAAATTACAATGCAGAATAAAAAAAGCTTTCTCGGATTCCTGTTATTGACGACGATTTTGAGTTTTGGACAGGCGAAAACGACAGAAATAGGTTTAATTACAGATAACGATTTGTATACTTCGTCTAAAAACGATATGTACTATACCAATGGCCTGGAGCTTTTTTATCGTTTTTTGTCGAAGAACAATAACGAAAAAATCAACAAGAAAATCACTGAATTTCGTATTGGGCAGTATATCTATAATCCGAGATTTATAAACAAAGAAGCTGTTACGATTAACGATCGTCCCTTCACAGGTTATCTTTTTGCCGAAGCAGGACGAAGTTTTTTCTATAAAAGCGAATCCGTTTTAAAGACCGATTTTCAACTTGGTTTTATGGGCCCTAATGCCATGGGAAGAGAAACTCAGGAAAGTTTCCATCATCTTATTGGGTACAAAACGGTGTATGGTTGGGAAAACCAGCTGCACAACGCATTCGCCATTCAGATGCATGTAATGTATTCGAAGAAATTGTTTCCTGCAAAGCACAATGATTTTGTCGATCTTCACTTTCAGTCGGAAGCCAATGTAGGGACAATCTTCACAGGTGTTTCAACAGGTTTACTGACTAGAATTGGTTTCAAAAAACTACTCCCGGTTTATGATTCCAATTTACACGATGCCTCGGTAAGCAATACTCGGCAATACAATATCCGTGAGTTTTACTTTTACGCAATGCCAAGTGTCAATTACCAGTTTTACGACGCTACCATCGAAGGCAGTATGTTTAGCAACACCAGTCCGCTAACGTTTGACTTGGAACCCCTTCGTTTCAATGCCGAGGCAGGACTAAAATACCGACACAACAACTTCAATATGTCGTACTCGTTTATCTATCGGGGCAGAGAATTAAACGATCCGAATACAAACACCAATGCGGGGTATTTTTATGGGTCGATTCGATTTGGGTATTTGTTGAAGTAAGCTCTTGTAATTTTGGTTTTCGGTGGTGTAAATATGCCTTCAGGATTTCGTGAATCTTTGTGTGTACATTTTGTGAATCTCTGTGTAATGTCTCGATTAGAATGATGATTTTTATTCTGACAGCTATAAGAAATACGCGATAAAATTGGGGTTAACTATAATCGGATATAATTCCCGGGTAAATGTCCTTTTGATTCTATTGTATTATCTGTCTTTCTGAAAAAGTTAAATCGGATTAATGATCCTTCAAGCCCCTGACCAAAGTCTACAATATACAAATAATCAGTTTTAGCTATTTGTTGCGGGATGATTTGGTTGGAGGATATCCTAATTTGATTTTTACTGAAAGAATAGGTATTTCCGTCAGAATTGTATTTGATGTCATTTTTGGTAAAAGTAAGGATCGCTCCGGTTGTATTATCCTTCCAGCTTCCTTGTATCCAGGAAGGAGAATGGAAAATACCCTGGGTGTTTTCGTCGCTTGACGAACAAGAAGTAATAAAAATAAGGCTTAGGAGTAAAATTAAATTCTTCATTTTTTTGGCGTTTAAAAGTTGTATTCGATAAGTTTAGCAAAAACAATTCCGAACTCTCTTCTTTTGATACATTTAACTTTTATTTATGGGTACAACCTCAGTTTTTATGAAAATATTAAAACAAATCTTTCTAACTTAATGGAGTGAATTGTAAGGAGATTGTTTTTTCGCGAGCAATTTTTTCGATTCCGGATTTTTTTAAGTTAAGGTTTAACTTTTTGGTAATGTTACAAAGCTTCTAAATTTTTATTTTTAACTCAAAATTAAAGTTATGGAAATCAATTGGATAGTAATAGGAGCCGTAGTGCTTGTTGTAATCATCGTGATCGTATTTACAGTCAGAAAGAATCAAAGAGAGAAAAAGAAACTGACAGATCTCTTAAATAATGATTTTAAAAAGGCTAAAAAAGATAGAGTAGATGCCGAAGATTCTGCGAATGAACAGTAAGAAATTTTCTTTCAAAATAAAAAAACCGTATTCCAATGAAGTAATACGGTTTTTTAGTGGAGAATACCGGATTCGAACCGGTCACCCCTTGCCTGCCAGGCAAGTACTCTAGCCAAATGAGCTAATCCCCCGTGTAATTTGTTTGGTGGAGAATATCAGATTCGAACTATCACCCTCCCGATTTTTCATCGGGACGCTCTAGCCAAATGAGCTAATCCCCCGTGTGATTTGTTTGGTGGAGAATATCAGATTCGAACTATCACCCTCCCGATTTTTCATCGGGATACTCTAGCCAAATGAGCTAATCCCCCGTGTGATTTGTTTGGTGGAGAATATCAGATTCGAACTATCACCCTCCCGATTTTTCATCGGGACACTCTAGCCAAATGAGCTAATTTCCCAAATACGAGAGCAAATTAAGTCAATTAATTTTCAAAAAGCAAATTTCAAATCACTTCCGATGAAAATATTTTTCAAAACCGTAACTTTACGATCAAATTTATTTTTATGAGTGCAGAAAAACTTGAAGGTTCTTTACAGACTACTTACCATAATGCTGTTGCAACAGTTGAATTTGGGCATCCGGCCAGCAATTCTTTTCCAAGACAATTATTAGATCGTTTAACTTCCGAAATTAATACTCTAAGTCAGAATAAAGCCGTTTCGGTTATTGTTTTACAAAGTTTAGGGACTAAAGTTTTTTGTTCAGGTGCTTCTTTTGACGAGTTGCTAGCCGTGAAAAATGAACAACAGGGAGCACACTTTTTCTCTGGTTTTGCTCATTTGCTGAACGCGATGCGAAATTGTTCTAAAATTATTGTGGCTCGTGTTCAGGGAAAAGCAGTTGGTGGCGGTGTCGGAATTATTTCGGCTTGTGATTATGTTTTTGCGACTCCTGAAAGTGCCGTGAAATTGTCGGAATTGGCCATCGGAATTGGGCCGTTTGTGATAGAACCTGCTGTTTCGCGTAAGATTGGAAAAGCTGCAATGGCCGAAATGACCTTGGCAGCACATGCATGGAAATCGGCAGCATGGGCATTAGAGAATAAATTGTTCACAGAGATTCATACTGTTGAAAATTTAGATGTGGCGGTAGCAGATTTTGCTCAACAATTAAGTCTGTATAATCCTGAAGCTTTGTACGAAATGAAGAAAATTATTTGGGAAGGAACCGAACATTGGGAATCTTTACTTGTCGAGCGTGCCTCTATAACAGGAAAATTAGTTTTGTCGGACTTTAGCAGAAATGCTTTAGAGCAGTTTAAGAAATAGCGGAATCCTAAATTTTTATCTGATTCCTTTCAGAGATTTTGTATTATGATATTTGTCATTGGATGCAGCGTCAGACAGGCATAAATTTGAAATGTTTTTGAAGTGAAACATAAAAAATAAATCAAGATGAGGATTATTTCGTTGTTGCAGCAAGTTGATGTTGCAGAGAAAATTAAGGCTGCTCCGGACGGCAGTTATCAGATAGGAGTGGTGATCGGATCCTTTATTCCTTTCGTTGTTTTAGTCGGAATTGCATATTGGATGTATAACAGAGCTAAAAAAAGAGACGAGAACGGTTATTAATTTGTAAATTTGCAACCTAAAATTCAAATCGATGAGTAATATCAGAATTACAAAACAATTTAGTTTCGAAACCGGACATGCTTTGTACGGTTACGACGGTAAATGCAAGAACGTTCACGGACACAGTTATAAATTATCGGTAACGGTTATTGGTTCGCCAATTACAGACCGATCGAATGTGAAATTCGGGATGGTAATTGATTTTTCGGATCTAAAGAAAATTGTAAAGGAAGAAATCGTCGATCAGTTTGATCATGCGACGGTTTTTAATCAAACAACACCACATGTCGAATTGGCAAATGAATTGAAGAATCGTGGTCACCATGTAATTCTGGTAGATTATCAGCCCACAAGTGAAAACATGGTAGTTGATTTTGCCGACAGAATTATAGCACGGTTACCTAAGGAGATTTCCCTTTTTTCCCTTAAACTTCAGGAAACGGAATCTTCGTTTGCCGAATGGTACGCTTCAGATAATTAATTTAGTCGAAAGTCAAAAGTCGAAAGTCGAAAGTCAAAAGTCGAAAGTCAAGCGATCTGATAATTTAAAACATCTAAGAAATCCAACATCTAAGAAGTCCAACAATCTAATAATCTAAATGAAAAAAGTATATTTTGCTTCAGATCAGCACTTCGGAGCACCAACGCAAGAGTTGAGTTTGCCACGTGAAAAGAAATTTGTGGCCTGGCTGGATGAGGTGAAAGAAGATGCAGAAGCTATTTTTTTACTGGGGGATTTGTTTGATTTTTGGTTCGAATACAAAACGGTTGTACCAAAAGGATTTGTTCGTATTTTAGGGAAACTGGCTGAAATTCGTGATAGCGGAATTCCTGTTTATTTTTTCGTGGGAAATCATGATTTATGGATGGATGATTATTTTGAAACCGAATTAAATATTCCGGTTTACCATGATAACAAGGAGTTTACTTTTAATGGAAAGACCTTTTTAATTGGTCACGGTGACGGAAAAGGACCAGGTGATAAAGGGTATAAACGTATGAAAAAGGTCTTTACTAACCCGTTTTCAAAATGGCTTTTTCGTTGGCTTCATCCTGATGTAGGGGTAAGTCTGGCACAGTATTTATCCGTTAAAAACAAATTGATTTCAGGGGATGAAGATGTAAAATTCCTGGGAGAAGAAAACGAATGGCTGGTTTTATACGCCAAACGTAAACTGGAGACCAAACACTACAATTATTTTATTTTTGGCCATCGCCATTTACCGATGGTTCTTCCGGTTGGAGAAGATTCCAATTATGTGAATTTAGGCGACTGGATTGGCTATTTTACCTATGGCGTATTTGACGGTGAAAACTTTGAACTTAAAAAATTCGAGAAATAATCACTTTGTTTTTGTTATAAACGAATGATTTTGAGCGTTTTTTTAGTTTAAGCCAACTCCGTAAACATATTCATCCAGTTCGATTCGGAATAAAGAACCTTCAACTAAGTCTTTGATTGATTTTAATTCTTTGATAGAAACCGCCAAATCTATTGCAGCGCAAGGAGTTTTGAGCAGGAATTTATGACAGGAGTTTTTTAGTTCGCAAGCCTCACAACACGCATTTTCAATCATACTGTCCTCAATTAAATCACAAAAATAATTCAGTTCCTGAACCGTGAAATAAAATCCGGTTTCTTTAAAAACCAATTGTACTTTGTCGGTGATGGTTTCGTTTTCCTTTTTCCAGTAAAAGGCAATTCCAAAATTATTATGATATAATTGTTCTATTTCTCTCATTACAGATTCTTTTATTTCAACAAATATAGATATTATTTATATTTGTTCTAAATAAAAAAGTCTTAAAAAAATGTTTTTTTTAAACGTATAAGTTATATAAGCGAATTTGGTTTTCTGTTTAAGTCAAAAAACATATAATGTTTATGAGGTTTAAACCTCTTTTACTGAAATTTTGGAATTTGAAAAATTAAAAATGGAATGTTTTATTCCATATTATGATGGTCGTCCATGTCTTTTTGAAGATCCAGATTCCTAAAAGTAGGAGAGATCAGTCCAAAGCCTAAAACCGTTAGAAGTGTGACACTACCCCCAAAAATTACTGAAGTTACCGTTCCCATTAATTTGGCAGTTGCGCCACTCTCAAAGGCTCCCAGCTCGTTAGAAGATCCAACAAAAATAGAGTTTACTGCACCCACGCGTCCGCGCATATGATCCGGAGTTTTAAGCTGTAAAATCGTTTGACGGATTACGACCGAAATTCCATCGGCAAGTCCGCTTAAAAATAAAGCAAAAACAGAAAGCCAGAAATAGGTAGAAAAGCCAAATAAGATGATCGATAATCCGAAAACGAATATGGCAATCAAAAGTTTTTTTCCTGCGTTTTTATAGAGAGGTACGTAAGCCGAAACCAGCATTGTTATAAAAGAACCCACAGCCGGAGCGGCTCTTAAAATGCCAAATCCTTCTGAGCCGACTTTTAGAATGTCTTGAGCAAAAATAGGCAATAAAGCTACTGCACCGCCAAAAAGTACTGCAATCATATCCAGTGATAAAGCTCCTAATACAATTTGGTTTCTGAATACAAACGTTAAACCTTCGGTAAGACTATCTTTTATTGATTCTCCAATCTTTGGGTTTATAATAGGTTTTTTGCTGATTTGTGATAAGGCAATTAAGGAAAGTACAGAGAATCCGAAAACAAGACACATCGACCAGTGAACTCCAATCCAATTGATTGAAAAACCGGCAACGGCAGGGCCTAATACAGCACCAATTTGCCAAACTGTACTACTCCAGGTTGCGGCATTTGGATATGCTTTTTTAGGAATTATCAAGGATAAAAGAGAAAAAATAGTCGGTCCAAGGAAAGCTCGGACTAATCCGCCCAAAAAGACTAAGATATAAATAGAGTATAAAATTACATTTGAAGATAAACCGCCAACAACTCTTGGCCAGGTTACCAGAAATAATCCGAAACTGATTACCGAAAAGCCCAGAATACATTTTACCAATAATCCTTTCTTTTCTCTTTGATCGACAATGTGTCCGGCAAATAGTGCCATTGAAACAGCCGGTATGACTTCCATTAAGCCAATAATTCCAAGCGATAGCGGATTTTTAGTGATGCTGTAAACTTCCCATTCAATTACAATAAACTGCATTGCCCAGGCAAAAACCATCGCAAAACGCAATATTAAAAATATGTTGAATTCTCTGTAACGCAATGCCTGATACGGATCAGGTTTGTTTGAATTATTTTTTTCCATTTGTTCTGATGTCTTTAAGCATAAGTTGGTTGGAAACGGTTCCGTTCCATTCATTTTCAGCCAGAGAATAAGCCAGCTGAAATGGGTTTTGATTTTTTGCGAGATCTAATTTTTTTCCAAGACCAAAGCCTATTGCGGCGATTCCATCTGAATTATGTTGCTTTACAAAAAGCCTCAAATGTTCCTCTTCAGCACCTAAAGTTTTGGCATAGCCCGTGTCTTTTATATCCGAAGTCATAAAAACCGGCGTCATGTTCTGGGGGCCAAAAGGTTCGAATTGTTTTAGGATACGGATTAGTTTTGGAGTGATGTCGCTGAAATTTATTTCAGCGTCAATTTCTATTTCCGGCGTTCGCATTTCCGGAAGTATGGTTGCAGAAACTTGTGTTTCGAAAGCTTCTTTAAAGGTTTTGTAATTTTCGGCTTTCAGGGTCATTCCTGCGGCGTACATGTGCCCTCCAAATTGTTCCAGATGTTCAGAACAGGCATCAAGCGCATTATAAACGTCAAATCCTTTTACGGATCTTGCTGATGCCGCATATTTGTCTCCGCTTTTGGTAAAAACCAAAGTAGGGCGATAGTAAGTCTCGATTAATCTTGAAGCCACAATTCCGATGACACCTTTGTGCCAGTCTTCCTGAAAAACAACCGTTGAAAATCGATCTTGTTCGTTGTTTGCTGCAATTTGCTGAAAAGCTTCTTTTGTAATTTTTTTGTCCAGATCTTTTCGGTCTGCATTGTATTGCTCAATTTCTGAAGCAAACTGCTGAGCCTGCTCAAAATTAAACTCTGTGAGTAATTCTACAGCATGATTGCCATGTTTGATTCTTCCCGCTGCATTTATTCGTGGAGAAATGATAAAAACAACATCGGTTATGTCTAATGTTTTCTTTTTTACCTGATGCACCAAAGCCTTGATTCCGGGTCTTGGATCGGAGTTGATAACCTGTAGGCCATAAAAAGCCAGGATTCTGTTTTCACCCGTTATAGGTACAATATCTGCAGCAATTGCTGTGGCAACTAGATCAAGGTAGGGAACGAGATCGTGTATGGTTTCGTTTCTGTTTGTTCCTAAAGCCTGAATGAGTTTAAAACCAACACCACAGCCACACAGCTCATCATAAGGATAAGAGCAATCGTCTCTTTTAGGGTCTAAAATGGCGACAGCGTCCGGAAGAGAATCTCCGGGTCTGTGGTGATCGCAGATGATAAAATCAATGTTCTTTTCTTTTGCGTAAGCGATATGATCAATCGATTTTATGCCACAGTCGAGAGCAATGATTAATGAAAATCCGTTATCGTCGGCAAAGTCAATTCCTTTAAAAGAAATTCCGTAACCCTCATCGTAACGATCCGGAATGTAAGTCGCAATATTGGGATAATGTGATTTCAAATAGGAAGAAACCAAAGAAACAGCCGTTGTTCCATCGACATCATAATCACCAAAAACCAAAATGTTTTCCTGATTTTTAATCGCCAGTTCTATTCTTGAAACCGCTTTATCCATGTCTTTCATCAAAAATGGATCGTGAAGCTGTTCCAATTGAGGGCGAAAGAAATCCTTTGCCTGATCAAAAGTCTCTATGCCTCGCTGAATCAAAAGTGTTGCGACAAAATCTTCTACATTTAAAGCTTGTGCTAAATGCTTGATTTTTTCTTCAGAAGGTTTTGGTTTTATGGTCCAACGCATTTTAATGGTAGATTTTAGATCTTAGATTTCAGATTCTTGGAATCGTTTAATTTGGATAGCTGTTTTTTGCCACGGATTACATGATTTTAAGAATGTAGATTTCAGAAATCTAAAATCTACACTCTAAAATCTAAAATTATTTAGCTTCTAAAGCATTTCCTTCAAACTGAATTCCGTCCCAGCCTAAATTGATGAAGTTTCTAATGTTTTGATGGTTAGTTCCGTTGGGATCGCCCAAAACTTCCTCGAAATAGAAAGCTCCAAAACAGGCCAAAGTTTCGTCTTTAGTTAAGTTTTGCAGTTTTGCGAAAGAGAATAACTTGCAGGAACCGGAATTTTCTCCGGCAGCATTATGTTGTGTTCCGTTTTGGAAAGCAGTTGGAGTGAAGTTGTAGTTTTCTTCAATTACTGCAATAGTTTCCGGGAATGTTATTTCGTTTGGAGTTTGTTTTACTTTTTCTAAAAAGGCTTGTATGCTCATGATTGTGGTTTATTTTTAGCCACAGATTAGAAGATTTCAAAAGGATTTTTTATTGTTTTTTTTCTAATTTAATTCGCTGTCATATTAGTAGCAAACTTCATTATATCAATCAGTGAGAATCATTTTAATCTGTGGCTAATATTGTGTTTTATTCTTCTTCGTTTTTCGAATATTTACTTTTCTTCGTTTCTTTTTCTACTGTTTTTCCGGCAACGACCACGACAATTTCGCCGCGTGGTGCTGTTTTTTCAAAATGTGCTAAAACTTCTTTAGCTGTTCCGCGTACATTTTCTTCATGCAGTTTTGATAATTCCCTGGAGACGCAAACTTGTCTGTCTTCTCCGAAATACTGAATGAATTCGGCTAAAGTTTTGACCAGTTTATGTGGCGAAACATATAAAATCATGGTTCGGGTCTCCTCGGCTAAAGTCAGAAAACGAGTTTGACGTCCTTTTTTGTCAGGTAAAAAACCTTCGAAGACAAATTTGTCATTGGGTAATCCGCTATTGACTAAGGCCGGAACAAAAGCTGTAGCTCCGGGAAGGCACTCCACTTCAATTTTATTCTCGACACAGGCACGTGTGAGTAAAAAACCGGGATCTGAAATAGCAGGAGTTCCTGCGTCTGAAATCAGGGCGATATTTTCACCCGCCTTCAGACGTGCAATTAAATTTTCGGTTGTTTTATGCTCGTTGTGCATGTGATGACTGTGCATGTGCGTACCAATCTCAAAATGCTTCAACAGTTTGCCACTGGTTCGGGTGTCTTCAGCCAAAATCAAATCGACTTCTTTCAGAATCCGAATGGCACGAAAAGTCATGTCTTCAAGATTGCCAATTGGCGTGGGAACGATATATAGTTTAGACATAATTTTTCTGAATTCTAAATGGAGTTATTGGACACGAATTTCACTAATTGACACAAGTTTTAAGTGTCTTTAGGAATTTTACAAACAAAAGGTTCGTGCTAATTCGTGTAATTTGTGTTTTAGTTTTTATGAAAATTTCTTTTCTACAATTCCTAAGAAACGTTCGGCGTAATCATCTTTTCCATCCCAGTTGTTGTAGTCCGGTTTTACCATATCCTCAATAAATTCTTTTGCTTCACCATAAGTGTCAAAAGTCAGTAATTGATTTAAAACGCGGCTGTAATCTTCTGAACTGTTTCCAAAAAGATTTTTAGTGAATGCAATTCGGTCGTTTAAATCAATGTGAAAACCTTTTGCCAGTTTTTCATTTAGAGTGGCAGCTTTCGGTTCAGCAGGAGTTTCTAATACAGTTGTTTCAACTGTTTTTTGCTCTTTGAACTCATTGATTGACGGTGTTGGTGTTGGTGTTGGAGTAGGAGAAACCGCTTCGAAACTGTCTACTTTTACAAAATGCGCATCGGCATAGTTTACGCCTAATATCTCTTCAAAAGAAATGTGAACAGGCTCCGGTTTTGATGGGCTTTCTGCTTTTGGCTCCTCTTTTTTCGGTTTCTTTTCCTCTTGTACCTCTTCTGATTTGTCCAATTCAAAAGCGGGAATAAAATCAGGAATCGGTTTAGAGTTACTAACAGTTGTAAACGAAAGTTCTGCTGCAGTTTCCGGTTCTTTTGCCGTTTCTGAAATTGGTTCTTCAGCTTCTTCAACAATTGGTTGCTCTGCGATTTCCGCGACTGGTTCGGCAATGGTTTCAACAATTGGTTCGGCAGCTGTTTCTTCAGGAATTTCCGTTGTTATTTCTTCAAAAATCTCAGGCTCCGGATTTATATCTTCCGAGGGTTCGCCAATTGCTTCTTCAGAAGTTTCAGGATCAGGATCTGTTTCTTTTGCAGACTCAGCAGTAATTTCTTCAGCAATTATTGGCTCTAATGTTTCTTCAGCTACTATTTCTTCAACGATTATTGGAGTTTCAGTTTCAACTTCATTTGGAATTATTTCTTCTTTTTCAAAGATAGCTTCAATTTCAGAATGCATTTCGCTGTGGCCAATGGTAGGCTTCAGAGTGTCGAAATTTTCATCTACAAATTTTAAAACCGCTAGTTTTTCATATAATTTCTGCGTTTCAAGATACAATTGATTGATATCGGATTTGTTTTTAAGCTTTAAAATTCGATGAGCAATGCTGATTAAATCGGCTTCCAATTTTTTTTTCATAACTGTTGAAATTATAGTGAATAGGGTATTTTAGTATATTTTGTATTTGAATGTCTTCATTCGTCGCCGAAATCTGAAAGATATTTTTTTATTTCTGTTAATACGCGTTTGCGAATCTTCGATTTGATAAAAATTTTCTACTTTTGAAAAAGTGAAAAATTGCGATTTTTCACGTCGATTTATTACCAGTACAAAGTAATAAAAACTATTCATTTTTAAAGGTAGAAAAATACAAAATGTTTCTCGAAAATACAGTAAATCACAAAGAACAATTTGGTTGGATTGAAGTTATTTGTGGATCAATGTTTTCGGGTAAAACCGAGGAATTAATCCGCAGATTAAAGCGCGCCCAATTTGCCAAACAAAGAGTCGAAATCTTTAAACCCGCTATTGATACCCGCTATCATGACGAAATGGTGGTGTCTCACGATGCCAATGAAATTCGTTCTACTCCGGTTCCGGCGGCTGCCAATATCTCTATTTTAGCGCAAGGTTGCGATGTGATCGGTATTGATGAAGCACAATTTTTTGATGATGAGATAGTGACAGTATGTAACGATCTCGCCAATCAGGGAATTCGTGTGATAGTTGCAGGACTTGATATGGATTTTAAAGGAAATCCTTTTGGACCCATGCCGGGACTTATGGCAACCGCCGAATATGTCACCAAAGTTCATGCGGTTTGCACCCGAACAGGAAATCTTGCCAACTACAGTTTTCGTAAAACTGACAATGATAAGTTAGTGATGCTTGGTGAAACGGAAGAGTATGAGCCACTGAGCCGTGCAGCCTATTTTAATGCCATGAAAAAGATTCAGGATAAATAAAGTTTTCTTTTCTTAACAAAAAACAAACGAACAGATGCAGCAACCAACTAAAAAAAAGAATTTAACCATTTTAATAGTGTGTGCAATTGCAGCATTATTACTGGCTTTGATTGTGTATTGTTCTTTTAAAGAGCCTGTAACAGATAAGGGAATGGTTGAACTGGTTGCAAAATACAATGAAAATTGCCCTTTAACCATTCAGGAAGGGATTCGTTTGGATAATGTTACACTGCCTAAAGATAAAGTGGTTCAGTACAATTTGACTTTGTTAAATGTAGAAAAAGAAACTGCCGAAATTGAAGTAATTAAAAGAAACATAGAAGAAAGTCTGCTAAGTACGGTTAAAGCAAATCCTGGGCTTAAAGCTTTTCGGGATAATGATTTTACCCTGATCTATAATTACGATGATAAAAAAGAAAATTATCTGTTTCAGATTACGATAACGCCGAGTCAGTACAAATAATTTAACGACTTTAATAAGTTAACCCGACAGGTTTCAAAAACCTGTCGGGTTTGTTGTTTTTGAGGTATAAAAAAAACCTAACAGTATTTAAAAGCTGTTAGGTTTATTGTTTATAGGATGATTTTTTTTATTGTAGAAGAGTAGAAAATTAAATTTTCTTCCTCATTCTTGCTACCGGAATGTCTAATTGTTCGCGGTATTTTGCAATAGTTCTTCGGGCAATTGGGTATCCTTTTTCTTTCAGGATTTCGGCCAGTTGATCGTCCGGTAAAGGTTTCTTTTTATCTTCTTCTTCAATGGTATTTTGAAGGATTTTTTTAATTTCTAAAGTAGAGACATCTTCTCCCTGATCATTTTTCATGGCTTCAGAGAAAAACTCTTTGATCAGTTTTGTACCGTATGGCGTTTCAACATACTTACTGTTGGCTACACGCGAGATCGTCGAAATATCAAGACCAACCATATCCGCAATGTCTTTTAAGATCATTGGTTTTAGTTTGGTTTCGTCACCGTCCAGAAAGTACTCTTCCTGATAATGCATGATAGCATTCATCGTAACAAAAAGAGTTTCCTGACGCTGTCTGATCGCATCGATAAACCATTTGGCCGAATCCAGTTTCTGTTTGATGAACTGAACAGCATCTTTTTGTGCCGATGATTTATCACGAGAATCTTTATACGTCTGCATCATTTCCTGATAATCTTTAGAAACGTGCAGGGAAGGAGCATTTCGTCCGTTTAAGGTAAGTTCCAGTTCTCCGTCAACGATTCTAATGGCAAAATCGGGAACAACGTTCTCTGTTACTTTATTGTTTCCGGTGTAAGAACCTCCCGGCTTTGGATTCAGTCTTTCGATTTCGTGAATGGCTTTTTTAAGCTGTTCGTTTGAAACACCGTATTTCTGTAAAAGTTTGTCGTAATGTTTCTTGGTAAAAGCATCAAACTGATTCTCGATGATATCAATAGCTAAATCAATATATTCGGTTGGAGTTTTGTGTTTTAACTGTAGTAACAGACATTCCTGTAAATCACGTGCTCCTACTCCCGAAGGTTCGAGCTCATGAATGACATGAAGCATTTTTTCGACCATTTTCTCATCGGTGTAAATTCCCTGAGTAAAAGCCATATCGTCTACAATATCCGGAACACTTCTGCGGATGTAACCCATATCATCAATACTTCCAACAAGGAATTCAGCGATTTCGCGTTCTTCATCATTTAAAATAAAAGTATTCAACTGATTGATTAAATCCTGATGGAAACTAATTGGCGAAGCAAAAGGAGTTTCGCGCTCCTCGTCTTCACTGTAATTGTTCACCTGAGTTTTGTAATCAGGGGTGTCGTCGTCGCTTAAGTATTCGTCAATGTTAATGTCGTCTGCTTCGATTCTGTCTGATTCAGCATCATCGTAATCGTCGTAGTCTTCATTGGCAAATTCATCGGCTTCGTATTCGTCTTCTTTACCGGCTTCGAGGGCCGGATTTTCATTCATTTCTTCCAGTAAACGTTGCTCAAAAGCTTGCGTAGGCAATTGAATTAACTTCATCAGCTGAATTTGCTGTGGAGATAATTTTTGGGATAATTTTAGATTTAAAAATTGCTTTAGCATTTGTTTTTGTTAAAAGTTTCAAGTTTCAGGTTTCAAGTTTCTCCTAAATGAGCACAACCTGAAACCTGAAACTTGAAACAAATTTTATTATATTTTAAAAACTTAGAACCTCAGCACCTCAGTACCTTAGAGCCTTTTTTTAAAACTCTGCGTTCCCGGGAGTTCTTGGGAAAGGAATTACATCACGGATGTTTGTCATTCCGGTTACAAACAATACCAAACGCTCAAATCCAAGTCCGAAACCTGCGTGAGTTGCCGATCCGAATCTTCGGGTATCTAAATACCATGATAATTCTTCTTCGTCAATTTCTAAGGCTTTCATTTTTTCAACCAAAACGTCGTAACGCTCTTCTCTTTCTGAACCACCAACGATTTCTCCAATTCCAGGGAAAAGGATGTCCATGGCACGAACGGTTTCTTTTCCAGGTTCAGTATTGTCGTTCAGACGCATGTAAAATGCTTTAATGTTTGCCGGATAATCAAACAAGATTACCGGACATTTAAAGTGTTTCTCTACTAAATAACGCTCGTGTTCCGACTGTAAATCAGCTCCCCATTCGTTGATAAGATATTGGAATTTTTTCTTTTTATTTGGAGTAGAATCTCTCAAGATGTCAATAGCTTCGGTATAAGAAACACGTTTGAAGTTGTTCTCTAAAACAAAGTTTAGTTTTTCTAACAAAGCCATTTCGCTTCTTTCCGCCTGAGGTTTTGATTTCTCTTCGTCTAAAAGTCTTCCTTCTAAAAATTTCAAATCATCCTGACAGTGGTCTAAAGCATATTTAATTACATACTGAATAAAATCTTCCGCCAAATCCATGTTGTCATCCAGATTGTTGAAAGCAACTTCCGGCTCGATCATCCAAAATTCTGCCAGGTGACGAGAAGTATTAGAGTTTTCAGCTCTAAAAGTTGGTCCAAACGTATAAATCTGACCCAAAGCCATTGCATACGTTTCTCCTTCTAATTGTCCGGAAACCGTTAAGTTGGTTTCTTTTTCGAAGAAATCTTCTTTGTAGTTTACTTTTCCGTCTTCTGTTCTTGGGGTATTGTCAAAAGGTAAAGCTGTAACTTTAAACATTTCTCCTGCACCTTCAGCATCAGAACCAGTAATAATTGGAGTATTTACGTAAACAAAACCTTTGTCCTGAAAATATTTATGAACGGCATAAGACAATACCGAACGCACACGCATAATAGCACCAAACATATTGGTACGTACACGTAAATGTGCATTTTCGCGCAAGAAATCTAAACTAGGTTTGTTTTTTGGCTGTATTGGGAATTTCTCTGCATCCGAATCTCCTAAGATTTCCAGTTTGTTTACCTGAATTTCGTATTTCTGACCCGCACCTTTACTTTCGATCAAAGTACCAATTACAGAAATAGCAGCACCGGTAGTGATTCTTTTTAAAGTTTCATCAGGTGTATTTTCAAAATCAACAACACATTGTATATTATTAATGGTAGAACCGTCATTAAGCGCGATGAACTGATTATTTCTAAAAGCTCTCACCCATCCTTTTGCATTCACTTCCTGTAACGTCGTCGTACTGTTTAATAAGTCTCTAACTTTTGTGTGTTTCATTTTTATATATAATTGATATTAAGTAATATTCATTTTGAACAACTGCAAATATAATCGATAATAATTAATTTTTGAAGCTGATTCCCGCTCTTCGCTATATCTTTCTATTTTTAAAGGAAAAATAGAAAGGATGCCGCTTCGATCGGGGCTAGTGCTCTCGGTTTCAGGAGAGGCATTTTTTTTATTTTGAGTTTTGTCATTCCGAGGAACGAGGAATCGCACTAGTGAGTCTGTAAAGAAATTTGTCAATCTTTGTCGAGTTTCGACTGCGATTCCTCGTTCCTCGGAATGACAAACTTTGTGCTAATTTTTATATTTTTCTAAATTCTCATTAAATATTTTAACAAGCTCGGCATGATTTATTTGCATTGATCCAGCAGAAATCACAAAAGGCGAACCATAATTGTTGAAATTATATTCTATTAGTTTTCTCTTTATGGCGTTATTTTCGTTTTTTATCCAGTATTCAGGATTGTTAACTTCAATAACAACCATTTTTTGACTTTGTATTTTTAGTTCTGAAAATGCCTCAACATTATTCCATTCAATATTTTGAGTAGGAGTTTTTTTGGGATTGACATTAATTCCGTTTTCATCAATAAGAATTAGTAATCTGTTTTTTACCAGCTGTTTTATTGCAGTAAAAAGGGCCATTCCAAAAAATAAAATCGAGATAATTCCAATTGCTTTTATAAAAATTGGACTTTATATATCTAAAATTTGCTAAATTTTCAGAATCAATAAAGAACCAGATTCCTCCAGTTACAAAAAGAAGTGATAAAATTAGTAATAAGAATGATTTTTTCTTACTTGAATATATTTCGATCCTTTCCATTGATTAATTCGTGAATTTGTGGCATTTCTTATCGTGTTAATTCGTGAAATTCGTGTTTACCTCTCTAAATTCTCCAAATCCTCTTTCTTAGCTTTTTTCTTCTCAAAAGTCAATACCAAAGCCGGTAAAACCAATAGATTCGCAAACATTGCAAACGCTAATGTACAGGAAATTAATCCTCCCAATGCAATGGTTCCGCTAAAGCTGGAAAGCGTGAAAGTAGCAAATCCTAAAATCAAAACCACCGAAGTGTAAAAAGTACTGATTCCGGTTTCTCTTAAAGCACTGAAAACGGATTTTTTTACCTTTCCGTTATTCTGCAGCAAATCGTGATGGTACTTCGCCATAAACTGAATCGCATTATCAACTGAGATTCCGAATGCAATGCTAAATACGAGTATCGTCGAAGGTTTTAACGGAATGCCAAAATACCCCATCAGTCCCGAGGTGATACAAAGCGGTAAAATATTGGTGATTACCGATGCAAAAACCATTTTGAACGATCGGAACAAGTAAAGCATCAATACCGCAATTACAAGTATTGCAAAAATCAAAGACTCAATTAAATTATCAACCAAATAAGAGGTTCCTTTTTGAAACACTAATGCTTTTCCGGTTACGGTAACTTCATAACGGTCTTTCGGGAAAATCTCATCGATCTTGCTGTGAAGTTTTTTCTCCACTTTTGCCATTTCATCCGTACCAATATCTTTCATGAAAGTAGTGATTCGGGCATATTGTCCGGTTGAATCTACATAAGCTTTCATCAGATTTTCTTTGCTGTTTTTAGTAGCATTTTTAGCGTACGACAAAATAAAAGTTTGTTCCTGCGATGTTGGTAATTGATAATATTCCGGATTTCCGTTATAGAAAGCCTGTTTCGAATACTTCACCAGATTTACAATAGAAACTGGTTTCGCTAATTCAGGCATTTCTGTGATGGTGTTTTGCAATTCATCCATTTTGCGAATGGTAGAGGCTTTCATGACACCCTTTTTCTTTTTGGTATCAATCATAATCTCAAGTGGCATTACACCGTTAAATTCTTTCTCGTAGAAGATAATATCCTTAAAGAAAGAGGCGCTTTTTGGCATTTCACCAATCAAACTTCCCGAAACTTTCATTTGAGTCACTCCAATAACGCTGAAGGCTAACAATAAACCGTAAATGATATAGATTACTTTTCGTTTATTTTTTACCACATTTTCAACAAAATCCAATAAGGTTGAAATGTATGTTTTGGTGAGATGGTACAAATGTTTTTCGCCCGGAACCGACATAAAACTGTAGATGATCGGTACAATTAAAAGCGTCAGAAGGTATACCGAAATGACATTGATAGAGGTAACCAAACCAAATTCAAAAAGCAAATCGTTTCCGGTAATCATAAACGTTGCAAAACCTATTGCTGTCGTTAAATTGGTCATTAGAGTCGAAACTCCAATTTTAGAAATGATACGCTGTAAAGCCTTCGCCTGATTATTATGAAGTTTGATTTCCTGTTGGTATTTATTGATCAGGAAAATACAATTCGTAATTCCGATTACAATAATTAATGGCGGAATGATAGCCGTTAGAATCGTGATTTTATAATGAAATAATCCTAAAGTTCCGAAAGACCAGATTACTCCAACAATCAAAATACAGATGGAGATAAAGGTAGCTCTGTACGAACGGAAGAAGAAAAAGAAAATCAAAGAAACCGTTAATAATGCCGCGCCAATAAAAAGTCCGATTTCACCTTTCATATTGTCAGCATTGATCGTTCTGATGTAAGGCATGCCTGAAACACGCAAATCGATTCCTGTGGTTTTCTCGAATTTATCAATTTTCGGAACCAGATTTTCCAGAATAAATGTTTTTCTTTCAGCAGTGTTTACAAGTGCTTTGTTGATGTAAATTGCCGAACGGATACTGCCGCTTTCTTTGTTGTAAAGCAATCCTTCGTAAAAAGGCAAATTATGAAACAAGTCATATTGTATCTTTTTTAAATATTCCGGATCTGTTGCTTTGCTTTGATCGATGAACGGAGCGAGAACAAATTTTTCGTTAACGGTATCTTTCTCCAGTTTCTTTAAATCGTTCAAGGAAACTACTAAATCTACTTCTTTCGATTTTTTAAGCCCCGTCATTAATTCGTTCCAGGCAGCATAATTTTTTGGCGTGAAGAATTTTTTATCCTGAAAACCAATGACAACCAGGTTTCCTTCTTCGCCAAATTTATCCAGAAATTTTTGATAGTCTTTGTTTGCAATATGATTTTTAGGAAGCAAATTTGCTTCGGTATAAGTCATGGAAAGGTTTTTCCATTGGTAACCAAGGAAAATGGTCAGGGCAGCGACCCCAACGAGTATAGAAATTCTATTTTTAAGTATGATTCGGGCTAATTTTTCCCAAAATCCAACTTGTACGGCGTTTTTCATAAAAATTGTAAAATGGATGCAAATGTAGTGAAAAGTGCTCGAAATCATAAATATTCGGCTTGGTTTTTACGGTTTGTTAACACAATTGGAATGTTCCCGCAATCTAAAAATGGGATAATTTGTAGCATTCTACGCTAGGTTTTCTCATCTTTGTATCTCATTTAAAAAGGCGTAGAAAATGAATTGGATTTTATTAGTAATCGCAGGACTTTTTGAAGTTGCATTTGCCTCTTGTCTGGGCAAGGCCAAAGAAACAACAGGAATGGTTTCGACTTATTGGATGATTGGTTTCTTTGTTTGTCTTGCTATCAGCATGTTTTTACTGTACAAGGCTACACAGGTACTGCCTATTGGAACAGCCTACGCTGTTTGGACAGGAATTGGAGCCGTTGGAACCGTTCTGGTTGGAATCTTAATTTTTAAAGAACCCGCTACTTTCTGGCGAATATTTTTTCTTTCGACTTTAATTGCCTCGATTATTGGGTTGAAGTTTGTTTCCAGTCATTAAGATTTTCCTAGTTTCTTTAAGAATAGAAGAAATGCTTTTATATATTAGGAGTTATGCGTATTTAAATAAAGTGAAACGCCTTTTTTAGGGATGCAACACCTATGTTACTATGTGTTAAAATGAATTACACCAACGTAGATTACATTAGGTAGAAAATCTTTATCATCTTTGTAATCTGTGGCGAAAAAAACTTTTAAACTTTACATAAACAATGCAAGAAAACAATACAATCACTTTTATTTTTCTGGCGATTCTTTTATTGCTTATCGTTATCATCTGTTTTTTGATGTATCAATTGATGCAGTTCAAAAAGGCAAAGGACGATGCTGAGAAAAGTTTCTATGCACTCGAAATGAAGGTTAATGACTTGCAGTTGGAAACTCTGGAGTCTAAACTGAATCCGCATTTGTTTAAAAATATTTTAAATTCGATACAATCTCATGCGTACCAAACGTATTTTGCTTTAGATAAACTGGCCAACGTATTGGACTATATTCTGTATGAGAGCAAAAAGAAATTTGTTACTGCCCGGGAGGAAATTGACTTTGCGCTCAATTTAATCGAAATCAATAAAATTAAAATCAGTCCACTCTTTGAATTGAAAATCAAAACCAATGTCAATAAAGAAGACAAATTGTACGAACAGCCTTTATTGGCACCGTTAATTTCGATTGATTTAATTGAAAACGCATTTAAACATGCCGATCTTCAGAGTGCCGATGCCTTTATCTCGGTAGTTTTTGAGTTTAGGGACAATGCTTTTTTTATGACGGTTTCGAATAAGATATCGAATAAAAAAGTATTAAAAAAAGAACGAAGCGGTTTTGGTCATGCTACTTTAGAACACCGACTAAGAATTATTTATAAAAATAACTTCAAACTCGAAAGGTTTGTAGAGAATGACGTTTATATTGCTCATCTAAAAATAGATCTACTTGAATACAAAACTGAAATGCTTGCTGCTGGACGATGAGCTGCCGGGCTTAACGTATCTGAAAATGCTTTGTGAACAGATTCCTGAAGTGGAAATTGTAAAAACATTTAACAATCCCGAAAAACTCCTTGTCGAAATACCGAATCTCGATTTTGATTTGTTAATATCGGATATCGAAATGCCAGGGATCGACGGTTTGCATCTGGCAGAAATGCTGGACAATAAGCTGGTTATCTTTTGCACCGCTTACAAAGAGTATGCTGCCGAAGCTTTTAATATTGACGCGGTAGATTACATTACCAAACCGGTAAAACTCGAACGCTTGCAAAAAGCGATTTCGAAAGCCCTGGAGCGTTTCGATAAGCCTGATGCAGCAAAGAAGTTCATTCAGTTAAATACAGATAAAGGCAAAACATTGCTTTACTTCAATCAGATTCTATACATCAAAACGGCGGTTAGTGACAGTCGTGATAAAACCGTACTTCTTACTGACGGCAGTTTTCTGAACTTAAAAAATGTGAAATTCGACACCCTTTTACAGGAACTTCCCGAAGCCGATTTTTGCCGTGTCAACAAAAAGGAAATCGTGGCCGTAAAGGCGATAAAGTTTTTCAATCACAATGAAATCGTTTTGCATCATCAGGAAAAAGAGGGTAAAAACAGTGCGTTAATTCTAAGTGAAACCTATCGTGCCGATTTCCTGAAAAGAGTCAAACTATAAAACGATCAGCTAAGGACAAAGTCCAAAGCCCTGTCCGGCTGAGCAAAGTCCTGTCAGGCTGAGCAAAGTCCTGTCAGCCTGAACGAAGATGTGTCCGGCAGCGAAGCCCTGTCCGGCTGAGCAAAGTCCTGTCAGGCTGAGCAAAGTCGAAGCC
>NZ_CAGKLC010000026.1 GCF_903469665.1 Flavobacterium sp. UGB4466
AAACTAGATGGGGAGATTAAAAAATTTTGCGTAGTCGAACTAAAGTTGTCACAAAGATCTGCAAGGTAATTCCAATTACTATTTTCAATTAAAATTTCTTCATCAATCTGCATATTATTAATACCATCCATTAATTCTTGAGGCAGATTAGTCAATAGCTTTTCTTCCCAAAACCAGGTTATTATTTTTTTAAAAATTATGATACAATAATGTATATCATGTTCACTAGGTATCGAATTACACCCTGTCGTATCATGCGAACCTTTATTTGTATATTTTCTTAAATCTTCAAATTTATGATATAGATTCTCGTTCAATTTCACTTGGTTATTAAACCACTTATGAAATTTACAAGTTTCTATTAATTTAAAAAGATCTAAAGACTTTGCCCCACTACTAACTATGGAAAAATTTGTATTATTCAAAGCTCCATTAATAATTTTCATACCATCACTTCCACCTTTTCGTTGCATAATAATAATCTTGCACATCGCTTCGCATCCTTTTCTAATATAAGTCAATGCACTATCATCATTAGATTTAGCATGCTTAAATGCTTTTAAAATATGTACTATTAAATCACTCGTTTTCTCAGCTACTTTTGATGCCATAATTTTTTTTTATTTATTTATTTTACTTTTAATACAAGCTTTTTTCTGTCTTGATCGTTTCAAATGTAATTAAACAAAAAGCCTTTAAACCAAGTAAAAACACCTGATTTAAACAAGAGTTTTTTCTCAAGTTCCAAAATAAAAACACTGCTACGCAATTATTTTGCGCAGCAGTGTTTTTTGTCAAATTATTAGGCTTTATAATTAAAGTTTATTTAACTTGAGATCACCATTTGCATCCGAATTTCCAAAATTATAAGTAACATTCAAAAAACCAAGAAAATTAGATTTCTCAATATCATACTTGATCGTTAAAGGAATCCAAATATCTTTAGTTACACGAATTCTGAAATCGGAACTCGCTAAAAAAGTATTCTTTTTTTCATTAGCTAATTTATTTTTCAAAATCGAATTATACTCCATATATAATTTTATTTCAAATACACTTTGGTCATTTCTTTTAAGCATTTTATAGTTAAGACCGGCAGAATTTCTCGATTCTAATCTTTGAACACTCTTCTCTATTAAAGTGTCGGAGTAAATTAAATTTGATCTAATATCTAATTCCAGGTTTTTAAAACCTTGCAAAAAAACAGTCCCGAAAGTAAGTTTCTTATTATTTCCCTTATCGTTAGTAGTTCCATTTAAAGAAACCGTCCATAATGCCTTTTTTTCAAGATCGGAATATTTATCTTTTCTTAATTCATGAATTCTATCAATATAATCTTGCAATTTTATCGATTTGTTTCGGTTTTCAAACTCAGTAATGATTTTATTAAAATAAATATTTGATTTACTTAATTCCTCTATTTTATCAAATTCTTTATTTGTCAGTATAGTGCTTGCTATACTTATAGCTTTTATATTTGCACTTAACTTCTCGTCATCTGTTTTATCTAATTCATCAATAAATTTGTTTCTTATTTCAGATAATTGACTCCTCCAAAATTCATATTTAAGTTCAAGTGCAGTTTTTGCAAAATAAGCAACTTCTTTTTCTCTCTGATTAATTAAAGCGTAAGTAATTCCGCCAGAAAATCCTTTGTAATTAAATTGTTCATCAAAATTAAGCTTTGTATTGAACTCAAAATTTCTTGAAAATTTCTGTTTAGAAAAAACTATATCTGTTGTGATATTCTCGCAAAAAATAGATTTGATACCGTATAAGGTAGAATTAAATTCGACACTTTTGTTTGGCCCCGTTAAATTACTAGTTCCTAATTGAAATAAATTAGATAAAACTTCTTTGTAATTTCCCGATTGTGAATCACCTACTTCTTTTCTGATTTTTTGTACTTCTTTATCTTGCGCAAACACAACATGAACAGACATTAAAAGTAGCAAGCTTATAAAATATTTTTTCATGATCTGTTTATTTAAATTTCGAAATAAAATAATTCAGTAATGAATGGCTTCGTTGTCACTCTTTTAGCATTATAAAATGGCCCTCTGGTAAAACTACCCACTACCTCAATTTCTGTTTTTCCATTTATAGAGTTCATTCCAAATAATTGAAGGGTATATCGACCGCTTTCTATATTAAAATCTTGATTAAAAGAAGTTGGAGATTCATACTCAATTTCTTTACGAGTGTCTATATTTTTGATTTCAACTCTAATTGGCAAGGGGGCTAATCCACCACTAATTCTAACTTTTACCTTAATTGTTTTCATGATTCCTATGTTTTTAGTTAACCTTTCAAAAGTACCCTGATAACAGTATATCAATCAATTACCCTTTTGGGTGATATTTTATTTTTTACAATTCTCACTTTATTTTTTGTAAGTTTATTCTATAAATACCATTTGTCTTTTTTGAGTTAATTTCTAATATCACCCAAAAGGGTAATTGCGGTCAATGAACTTATTGTACAACTTTGTAAAAGAAAATGTAACGCCATGAAGATACAAGTAGCCATAGTAGAGGATGATAAGAATTACAATCAGGCCTTAAAAAATATCATCGATTTCCAGCAGGATATGGAATGTGTGGCTCAGTTTTTTAACGGTAAAAATGCTTTGCAAAAACTGGAAGCCCTGGAACCAGACGTGGTTTTAATGGATATTCAGCTGCAGGATTTATCAGGTATTGATCTTGTTTTTAAATTAACAGACGTAATGCCAGGCACCACCTTTGTTATGTGCACCAGTTTTGAAAATGACGAAAAAATATTTTCGGCATTACGTGCAGGTGCAAGTGGCTATCTGGTAAAAGGAGATCCGCTGGACAAGATAATTCAGGCGATTCAGGAAGCTCACAAAGGCGGTGCCCCTATGAGTTTTGCGATTGCAAAGCGCGTTTTACAACATTTTCAGGAAACAAAAGTACAAGTACAAACCTTATCGTTACTGACTGTAACCGAAAAAGAAGTTCTTGACTTGCTGGCGCAGGGACTTCTCTACAAAGAAATTGCCGATAAAAAAAATGTCACCATCGACACCATTAAAAAACACATTGGCAATATCTACCGAAAACTACAGGTTAGTAACAAAATTGAAGCAATTAACAAGTTTAACACCAAAAACTAGAAACCATGAATGAAATCGACACTATTAAAGAAAAAGAAACTTTAAATTTTTCAGAAGTTTACAACGACCTGTTAACAGAATTATCGGAAAATCTTGAAAATAAGGGTTTGAAGTTTGGACCAATCCCTGAAATACTAAAAAACAGCCTTACGAATAATTTTAAAAAATCAATTCTGGCGGCTAATGAAAAGCTTAACCAAACGTATTCAATGAACAAGGCAGTTATTAATTTTATAAGGGAACAAGACTTTACCTTCCTTCGTTTAGAATTAGTAGAGTTTGATGATGCTTTTAGAAATAATTCATTACAACTTAGAAAAGCAAGATTAGAATTTGCCTGCTCTTTTGATGATCAAAAAGAGAAATATCTGCTAATGGATGTACAAAAAGAAATATTATTAACTGATAGAACAACCGGAAATTTTAGGTTTAACAATCTATTTAGTTGTAGTTTACAGCCAATATTAGATGAGTATGTAAAGGAATATGATGAGCAATTAGGAAGTAAAACTTCAAACACAAAAATTATCAGCATAAAGAAAAGTGATTTCACCGGTTTATTGAGAAATGTAGATCCCTCTGCGGAAGATTTTCAAATTGTTTTTCATCCCGCTATAGTAAAAGACAGAGATCTTGTGCTTTATGAAGAACAACGTCGCCAAAATCGCACTACTGCTACCAATTTCAGGGATTATAAAGATCAGTTTAGTTTATTTATGATAGCTGGAAATTCAACTAAACTCGGAGAACCAGGTGCATACGACACTTTCTGCTTAAACCCGCCTACTGTTACATGTCCTACTATTGATAAAACTAAACTTGAATAATTTAATTCAGTCAACTGCACAGGACACTTTTTGTTTAAACTCACCTGATCACTGTTAATCTATGTTTTTAATCCATTTATATCTTTTTACAATAGCAGTTTGTCTTGCCTTTTCTATTCAAAATAGACTGGCAAGACAACGCTATTTATGGCTTTATTTCGGTGTAGTTCTTATTATTGAAACCACTAAAATTTTTGGCTGGGGAAATTTCTCCTCAGAAATTTACACCTATAGTTCTTTAGCCTATATTTTATATTTTTCAAATTATTATCGAATCGTAAAAGTCAATACCACTTTAATTGGTGTTTTAGCCATAACCTCAATTGTATTATACTTTTATTTTGTGGCAAGTTCTAAAAATGATTATCCAACGGCTGTGGGTATTTTAATGAGTACAATATACATCATACTGTCATTAATATGGTTTGTAAACCAGTTATTACATACAGATTCGGTTCGGATATCTCAAAAACAGACTTTTTGGATTAGCTTTTCTTTATTGATTTGGTCAACATTTTTCTTGTTCAGATTGATTCCTATGTACTGGCTCGATCTTCATGATAAAGAGTTTCTAAAAGATATAAATTTTGGATACCAAATAATTACGATCCTGTCTTATTTTATTTTTATAAGAGGTTTATTCTGTAAATTTTAAACCAATGAGAGAGCTTCCCCCCGAAATAAAACTAACCTATATTATCGCCATTATTATAATGCTGTTGTTTGTATGCTTCATTATTATGATAGTTTTTATTTACAACAAAAAACAGCTTATTCAGCAACAGGAAAACCAAATCAAAGAAACCGAGTTTCAAAACCAGTTGCTGCAGAAAGAATTAGAACGTCAGAAAGCGATTCAAGTAGAAAGAGAGCGTATTTCGCAAGATATGCATGATGATTTGGGTGCCGGAATTTCGGCCATAAAACTTCAGGCAGAATTTTTAAAATATAAAATGCCTGAAGAAAGTTTTTCGGAAGATCTGGAAGTTATTATAGCTACTTCAGAAGATATGAATTTAGCCATGAGAGAAATTCTCTGGAGTCTGAATTCTCAAAATGATACTATTGGTAATTTTATAGAATATGTGAGTCTCTATGTCAAACGTTTTTTAGACAAAACGACTGTAACATTTCAGCTAGATTCGAATATCATTGAAAAAGAAACCAATTTATCTGTAAAAGCCAGAAGAAATCTCTTTTTGGTAGTAAAAGAAGCCGTTCACAATGTATACAAACACAGTGAGGCAAGTACTCTGCAAATTCAATTTGAACAGACTGAGAATGATCTTAAAATTACAGTGAATGATAACGGAATTGGATTTTCTGATACGATTCAAAAAGGAAATGGTATCAACAATATGTCGCTTCGAATGGAAGCCATACGTGGAACTTTTAAAATTGTTCCTGCTCAAAAAGGGACACATTTATTGTTTGTGTGCCCCTTAGAAGATCAAATTTTAGAACAGTACAGTAAAGAATCTTTTTAATACATCAAAAGCAGGCTTTTCCTTATTTATACAATTCTTCTCTGATTTTGATTAGAGTTCGAAGGGCCTTTTCTTCATCAGGTTTTTCAGGAAGATTTGAAGTTACGTAATGACTTTCGATTGAAGCAATTAATTGATCGGCCATTTCTAATAAATCATCGTATTCTTTATTTCCTGCTTTTATATCTAATAATTCGTCCCGATTAGAAACTCTGATATTTAATTTTCCAGTGGACAAAATCTGTTCCGCAGTTTGTAAAAGCCTGATAGTATGCATCATGTTTTTACTGTCATAATTTTTCCCGTGTTGTTGGTTCGTATTGTAACGATCTTCGTTGCGCTTCTCAATCCAATTCCAGTATTCAGTATATTCTTTGCAATACTTTGAATAGCCATCCTGATTACAAGACAAGTAACCCATTAGCTTTTCATCTTTTGGAATTGATGAAAGCGAAACTTCATTGGAGGTTTCTTTCTGAATAATTCCTTTATAACCCAAAATTTTATTTTCGTCATAAAACATGGCAAACATTCCTTTTGAATTAGGAAGATTTACTAAACCTATTTGTTCCTGATTCCAGTTATTCTCTTTTAAAAATGCCAATAAAGAAACTGTTTCATATCCATTTAAAACATAACAAAAGTCCAAAAGGTTTTTCTTTTCCTTTGGCATTGGATTTACAATTTTCTTGTTTAAACCTCTCGCCTTTTTGATCTGAGTTATGGCATAACCTGCAAAAGAATCCTTGCAGAGTTTAGACAAAAAATCTCCTAATTGTAAACGCTCCATCAGCGGATGTTTGTACAAAATACAATCTTCCGGTGAAGCTAAAATTTCCAAAATATTAGGATTATTTTTAAGCAATAATTCTACAAAACGCCCTATTTCGTAATAAACCTCATCATTCGTCTCATTACTAACCTGCGGAATATAATCTAACCCAAAGAATTTTTCTTTTGGCAGATAATAGACCCCTTTAATATCGGTATCGGATGTTGGTGTATTTAACCCAAAAGATCTACTACCCGAAATAACTTCGAATAGGATTAGGTTTTGGGATTTTAAATTTTGGATGGTCATTTTACTGAAATTTTAAACTAAACTATTCTTAAATGTTTCTCTTCTAAAAAACAAATCCAACTCTTCATTTATCTTATTCCCACTTCCTAACTTACTAGCATTCTCTTGATTAAATTGTATTGTTTCCAATAAAAAATCGGTTATTAAAGTTTCTTTAGGGTGCAAATATTTTTCATCCTGACCGGCTTTTATATTTTGCAACTCTATTATTTTCTCTTGTATATTTTGTGGTGCAATTGGCAATAAATCGGCAAAAGCAACGGGTGGAAAAGTATTCTTTTCTATAATCCATTTTCCTGCTAAAGCTGTTCTTAAAGCGTAGAAATAATTCTTTAGTTTTACTTCTTCCATTTCGCATACTTCCATAAAGTTTTTCGTTGTTCCTAAATAGTGGTGTAAAACCGCTATTGGTGAAAAACATTCAACGGCTAAATCTTGCATTTGTTTTACAAAATCATCCTCCTGAAAATATACAACTGGCGAAAACAACCACTCAATCAAAGCTGTATTAGATTTTGCTAATAACTTTACAGATTTACGTAAATCCCAGCCAGAACCATCAAGGTCATCTTCGGTCATGAACTCGATAACGTCCGGTTGTTCCCAAAGCGACAAATAGTATTCTGGTTTGTGTTTGTATATAAAACGAATATCATAATCGCTGTCCGGAGAAGCAAATCCCCACGCACGACTTCCAGATTCTACTGCAAAAAGTACCTCTACATCTTTCTGCTTTTCTATTTCTTTTAATTTTTCTAATATTTTTTCTTTCATGATTGTTTTCAATGTAAATAAACAAAAAGCCTTCAAATCAAGTACGAATACCTAACTTTTTTTACTACAAAGACGTGTGATTACATTTTTTCTCGTGATGTTTGTCATTTCGACCGAAGGGAGAAATCACATTAGAAACTCCGCACAGAATGTCTCCAATCTTTGTCGAATCCTGTGTGTGATTTCTCCCTTCGGTCGAAATGACAAAAACAGTTCTTTGTCTCTTTACAACTAAATTCCAAAAAAGCTCTTAGAATTTCGAGTCGTTTCTTCCGCCACTTGAGCTAAAGTAATTCCTTTAAACTGGGCAATGGTGCCGGCCACATACGGCAGAAATGCAGGTTCGCAACGGCGTTCGTGGTATTTCTTCAAAAGGCTGTTCGGCACATTTTTAGGAAGCATAAAGGGCGCATCGGTTTCGATCATCAGGCGGTCGAGCGGTACGTACTGGATCACTTCTTTTAAATGAGCAAAACGTTTGGTGTCAGAAATCGCTCCGGTAAAACCCAGATAAAAACCGTTATCGAGATAGGTTTTGACTTCTTGTAAACTTCCTGTAAAACAATGCACCACGGCTTTGGGCAATTGCGGTAAATAATCTTTGGTAATGTCCATAAACTTGGTAAAAGCAGCTCTTTCGTGCAAGAACAAAGGTTTCTGTACTTCAATCGCCAATTCTAGTTGGGCTTTATAACAGGTTTCCTGTACATTTCTGGGCGAAAAGTCACGATCAAAATCGAGTCCGCATTCGCCAACAGCCACTACGTGTTTTAGTTCTAATAGTTTTCGAAGTTTCGAAATACTTTGTGCATCGAAGTTCTTCGCATCATGCGGGTGTATTCCCGCCGTTGCATACAGCACACCCGGGTACTGCCTCGCCATCTTCGCGGATTCTTCGCTGTTTCGTATGCTTGTGCCCGTGAGGATCATCTGCGATACGTCGGTATCAATTGCGTCTTGTACGACATCGTCTGTGTCGTTTTGGAATTGTTTATTCGTTAAATTAATTCCTATGTCTATATATGTCATTTTTTTTTAAGGTGCTAAGGTTCTGAGAGGCTAAGGTTTCTTCCTCTTTGGAACCGATTATTTTTTTTTAAGGGGCTAAGGTTCTGAGAGGCTAAGGTGCTAAGGTTTTCTTCCTCTTTGGAACCGATTATTTTTTTTTAAGGGGCTAAGGTTCTGAGAGGCTAAGGTGCTAAGGTTTTCTTTCTCTCTGTTGCCTTAAATTATTATTGTTTTTTTGCCCCTAAGGCACAAGGACGCTAAGTTTTTTGTTTCACGCAGATTTTACAGATTCTAGCAGATTCAAAATGATTTTTATAAATAATCCGCTAAAATCTTTTTAAATCTGCATTAAAAAATTCTTTGCTACCTACGCGTAAATCTTAGCGTTCTTTGCGGTTAAAATCACCACAAAGTTTGTCATTTCGACGTAAGGAGACTCGAGCGATAGCGACTGACGAGGTAAATCTTCGCGAGAAACTCCGTATAGAATGTCATCAATCTTTGTCGAATCCCGCGTGTGATCCTTCGTTCCTCAGGATGACATAAAATGCGGAAAAAACCTTTGCGAACCTTGCGTAAATCTTAGCGTTCTTTGCGGTTAAAATTACCACAAATCGCTAGACACACTACTGTGCGCCCCTACACTGAAAACTGTGACCGAGACTGATCACTAAAAACATGCCTCCACACTGAAAACCGTGACCGAGACTGATCACTAAAAACACGCTTCCACACTGAAAACCGTGACCGAGACTGATCACTAAAAACACGCCTCCACACTGAAAACTGCGACTGCGACTGAACACTAAAAACTGATCACTGACCACTAATCCTCCTTACTCCCATCATCCGCCATTCTCACTAATTTCGGTGTAAATTTAGCCACTACATCTACTAAATCCTCCTGCGCTTTCATCACCTGATGAATGTCTTTATAGGCCATTGGCGCCTCGTCCAGACCTGCTCCGATAAGCGTAACGCCATGATCGCTCAGGATTGATTTCATCTCGGATGGTGTAATGTTTTTAATCGCCTGAGTTCGGCTCATTTGTCTTCCCGCTCCGTGCGAAGCCGAATTGATCGCATTCTCCTCACCTTTTCCTCTCACCAAAAATCCCGGTGCGGTCATACTTCCCGGAATGATTCCCATAACGCCTTTCCCGGCCGGAGTTGCTCCTTTTCTATGCACGATGACTTCTTCGCCGTTCCAGATTTCTTTCCAGGCAAAATTATGATGGTTCTCGACTTTGGCTAAAATCGTCGCTCCCAAAGCGCGTTCCATTTTATTATGAATGATCTCGTGACAAGCCGAAGCGTAATCTCCCGCCAAATTCATCGCCATCCAGTATTCCTGACCCAATTGGGTGTTCATATCCAGATAGGCTAAGTTTTTCGCTACTTCCGGAAGTTTACAAACCTCTTTGGCTATTCTAGTATAATGTCCGGCGATTGTAGCTCCCATTCCGCGTGAACCCGAATGTGTTAACAAAGCGACATATTTTCCTTTTGGAATGTTCAAAACAGCATCGTCCTGAGCAAATTCCATGATTCCGAATTCCACAAAGTGATTTCCACCACCTGAAGATCCTAATTGTGACCAGGCTTTATCTTTTAAGTTTTTCACAAACGGATTCCTATTGAAAGTCTCGTTCTCCAAAACCGCATGATCCGATTTGTACTGACCATGAAATCCGTGGCCCGCTCCAAAAATAGAATTCTTAATCAATTCTTTTTTGAATTTGGCTTCGTTTTCAAAGTAAAAAGCTTCCGGAATATCATAAACCGACAACGCCATTCTACACCCAATATCAACCCCAACACCATACGGAATAATGGCATTTTTTGTGGCCAGAACTCCACCAATCGGTAATCCGTAACCTTGGTGCGCGTCGGGCATTAAGGCTCCGGCAACGGTAACCGGTAATTTCATGGCTACTTCCATTTGTTTTCTGGCTCCGTCTTCGATATGATCCAGTCCGTAAGCCGAATACGCATTTGGATTTTGATTTAAAGCAATGAAATCTTCCGGTTTCTCGTTTGATTTTTCGATTAAAGCAACAGCCAGTTTGCTGAACACTTTATCGTCTATATAATTCTCCGGAGTTTCTAAGACGTTTTTGTAATAAGCGATCATTTCGTCTCTTGTAAATCCGTTTCTTTTGCTGTTTATTTTTAAGGCAATCCCGATTATTTTCCCTTCTGGAAATCCTAATTCTAATATTTCTGTACCGTTTATTTGTGTTTTCATTGTTTCTTTTTTTAAGGGACATAGGTCCAGAGGTTCATAGGTGCAAAGGTTTTTTACTGCTGCGCAGTTATTTTAAAATCGACCACCATTTTCTTGTTGGAGTAACAGCATTTCATGAATTCTATTAATTTCTGCTATTATTGGTTCTATTTCAAATTCCACATTTAGCATCTTAAAAATATGTTTATCATAAAAATATGCTCTGAAAAATGTTCTAAAATCATTTACATAACTTATCGGTCCCACATATTTTGGCATGACCGTTCCACTATTAAATTCTTTCAAAAAATTATCTAGTTTCTCATCAAAATGTTCGATAAGATTTCGCATATCTCTATTTTTTAAAATACTTGAATCACTAACATCATAAATTTTACGAAGTTTTTCTCCTCTAATTCTATAATATCCTTTATCCTTTGAAGGCCAAAAAAATCGAGAAATTGCTCCTACATTCCCAATGATATTTTGAAGTATATCTAAAATTGCATCGTCATTTTTACAATGATGAATTCCATTTTTCCAAAATTTATTTAATGACTTAACATCATTCAAAATTGAGCGTGTTTTATTTAATAAAGATTCTATGTAGAAAACTTCATTAAAAGGATGGATTTCAAATTCTGAATTTTTCATATCTATTAATTTGTTTTTCAAAGATTCAAATAGTAATGCGCAATTATTTTGCGTAGATGAATTTAATTCTAAGTTTTTTGCTCAGCAAAGACATATTTCTCGCAAAATCGAAGAGTTTTATAGGTGCTAATTGTCATTTCGACGTAAGGAGAAATCACACTAGAAACCCCGCAAAGAATGTCATCAATCTTTGTCAAATCCTGCATGTGATTTCTCCTTACGTCGAAATGACAAACAATGTGATCAATCATTGCTCTCTATAAACCTTTGAACCTTTGCCTCTCTGAACCTCTGTACCTCTGTACCTCTGTACCTACAAACATTAATCAATTAATAATTGTGTCACTGCAGCTGCGTTCATTGCCCATTGTGCGGTATAAACCTCATCGGCAAATTTATCTTCGGTGATTGTTAGACCTTGAGCTTCCGCTTTAAGCTGTAACAAACTACCTATATTCAATTTACTGTTCAATTTGGCAAGCAAAGCCTGAACTCCTTTAAAGTCCAAACCTTGTACGACCTGACCTCCGAAAGTCATTTCCAGCCAAACGATTTCTCTTTTGGCTACATCCAAAACTCCAAAGACCAAACCTTTCGCCACATTCTGCGTCACACGAACCTGATGATCCACGCAAGACGGATCGTAAGCAACTCCTGTTTTCTCCGAAATTTTCATCGGGTATTTGCTGTTCATCCAACCTACTATCAAATTTGGCGTGATACTCCCGTTGCTGTAGGCATTGCAGGTAAAAGTCACAAACTTAGCTTTGGCTTTTGCCAATTCGTCGATATTGATGTTGATATATTCGGCAGTTCCAATTTTATTCGGAATACTTCTGATATCTCCACTATGCTGACAGCCCGTAGTCGTCAATCGGCTGAACGAACAAATATCAGAACGGTCTTCGTAGGCAATATGGCAGCTTAAATCCATATCCAGATGTTGAGCCGGTAAACCTGCACCCCACTGCATAAACAATCGCACTTCGTTGCCTTCAATCGGGAAACGCGTTCCCATCAAAGCCACCGGTAAATCCTGAACCGTATCGCTACGATCTCCTATTGAAACCGGAATGTTAAACAATTGCGGATCAATGTAGATAGTTTTATTGGTATTTTTAACCGCTGCGAATCTTTTTCTCATCGCCAAAAGACACAAATCCTCAATCTGATTTTTCATCTCCTCTAACTGTGATTCGTCATACAAATTCAACAATGCGTTTGGATTCACTCTTTTATTGGTTCCTCCTAAAGGTTTTACACTTCTTTGTATGTTTTTATCAAAATAATTTGATGCATACATGTTCAGCGTAAAGATCAGTCTAGCCGGAACTTTATCGATAATTTCAGAAAAATGAGCAATGGTTTCATCAGCCCCAAACCAAAGCATATTCGAAAATAACGAACGGGCAAACAACCCCGGACGTTGCTTTAACAACGCAAATGTTTTATCGGCATCAAACTTTAACCTTGACGAATTTACTTTCCCCTGCCAAACGTCATATACCTGATTGTAAAATACATCCAATAAAAAATTCAATTTCTCAAATCCTTTTCTTTTGCTGTATTCTGCCAAACGCAAGGCACGGATAAAACGAACCCACATTCCTCTTTTTGGATGCATCGTTTCGCACATGGCTTCAACTTCCATATCCATATTATTCAACCAGTTGGCAACCATCAAACATCCTTTTCTTGAATATTTCAATTTCAAATCTTTCTGAGACGCCATTCTCGCCTGCACACTTGTATCCAAAACAGTATAAAAATGCTGTCCATTTTTAGCGGCTCTTTTAACAATGGTTTTTGGCTCAATGATCTGAAGCATTCCCGTATTCTTAAACCATAAATATCTTAAAATATCTGTTGGTGTTTTCAAAAATTGCGATACTTCTTCTTCTTTACCGTTTTCAATCAAAAGATCGATTACAAGCATTAAAGTTTCCTTCATTGCTACCTCAGTTTTTCGTAAAGGCAAGTACTGCATAACCATTTTTAAGCTATCTGTCTGAGTAGCATCTAAAGCAGTTTTGGATTGCAATAAGGATATATAGAAATCATTTAAATCTTTTTCGGACCACAATTCCAGCATTTTTAATTTGCTTCCCTGTCCCACTTTTTCGATTTTACCAAATTCAAAAGGAGTTCCACAAAATGGACAACCGTTGTATCTTTCTAACGGAAAAGTATTATCAGGAATGATATGTCCACAGGATAAAGTTGTTCCGTTTTTAGTTTTAAAAACATTTCCGAAATATGTAATAATATGATCCAAAACAGATTCTCCAGTTGGAACATTCCATTCTTTCACCAATGGAGTCCAGTTTTTATCCGTTCCTAAAACTTCTCTCAAAACTTCTAAAACCTCAACTTTGTAAGTCGGGCTTACGTTGTTTAAAGCCTGAAGCAATGACTCCGAAAATGTAAATCCCAATTTTGAAACATTGGCTAACAAAACGGATGTTGTTCCTGATAAATTTTTAACGTCATTCGCAATCATTTCTGATGGAATAAAAATAGCGTTCTGACGTAAACTGATTTTTAATAATGCTGTTGTTTTCATTTTTTTAATTTTTAAAATTTAGATAATGGTGCTTCTGATTCTACCTAAAAGATTTTGAAGTAAGAAGCACTTGACCTGAAATTGGAGTGTAATAGACTAACTAAGCTAAAATGGAGCGGGCGACCGCGAAGAAGTAAGTTAATCTTGACCCTCATTTTATTAATGATGATTTTAAAACTTGCCGGACTCGAACCGGAGTAACCTATTGTCTGAAGTAAGTTTTAATTGATCATCAATAGTGAAACAGATGGGATTCGAACCCACGACCCGGACATTAGAAGTGTACGAAGTAAGTTTTGATTGACCTTTTACCGATAATCTCAAAACTACCTGCTCTACCGCTGAGCTACTGCTTCATAATAATTGAATAAAAAGGTAATGGTGTAAGTGTGTACGTTGGAAAGTTTTCTGAAGTAACTCAAACTTGACCTGTTTTATTCTTTATTTAATTTATATGAACGTTTGTTTTTATTTCTGAACAAAGATTTTAAAACCAGTGCGCAGTTATTCTGCGTAGTAATTTTTTTGTTTCATTTTTTAGAAATACTATTCGTTTTATTTCCTGAGCAAAGATTTTAAAACTACTACGCAATTATTTTGCGCAGTTAAAAAAGAATTTTAAATTTGAGTAAATATTGATTTGAAAAAAGTCTATAAGTCCCGGAGAGACGTTATAACTATAGTTTTTTCAGATTACAAAAGTATAAGTCCCAGAGGGACGACATATTTGTACATTTTTTTCACATGCATTTGAAGAGCCCCAGCGGGGTGACATATTCTATTAATGAAAGGAAAATAAAGGTATCGCTCCGCTGGAGCTTTTGATTCTCTGTTATAATTTGGCCATAAATATTCAGCTCTTATAGAGCTTTTCATTAGATTAAAATAAAAAATACCATATGAATTTAGAAAAAATCTATTCTGAATTACTCTTGAACATTGGCTTTCCATTAAATGAAATTCAGCAAAACTGGATGGTTTTAGAAAAGGCCTATTCTAAAAAATCAAGACATTATCACAATCTCACGCATTTAAAACAAATGATGGAGAGTTTTGAGGTCTATCGGGATAAACTTGAAAATCCGAATGAAGTATTGTTCTCCATTTTTTATCATGATATTGTTTACTCTTCTTCCAGAAAAGACAATGAACTTAAAAGTGCCAAATTCGCTTTGTCAATTCTTCCCGAAAATATCACCCTAAACAAACCATTCATTTTTGATGCGATCTGTGCTACACAACAGCACCTTCATCATCACAATGAAGATATTAACTGGTTAATCGATTTTGACTTGAAGATTTTGGCCTGTGATTGGGAAGCATATCAAATCTATTATGAACAAATTAGAAAAGAATACCACATTTATCCTGATTTTCTCTACAAACCCGGACGTGCTAAGGCGCTGAAACATTTTCTGGAAAACGACTTTATTTTTCAAACGGATGAGTTTAGGAATTTATATGAAAAGAAAGCCAGATTGAATATTGAGAAAGAGATTTCCCTATTAACGTAAACGCGCGTAAGGGATTGAGGCGGTATCCTTTTGTGAAGAGAAACGGAACAAAAGATATAGCCGAAAGCCCGACCCGGAGGGACACGCCCAAAAACACGAACCATGTCACAAAACAAAAACGCCCTAATTCGGTACAAAACGATAGACAAATGTCTTCAAAACAAATATCGGCAATGGACTTTAGACGACTTAATCGAATGCTGCTCTGATGCTTTGTTTGAATACGAAGGTCGAGCCAACCCCATCAGCAAGCGAACCATTCAGATGGATATTCAGCTCATGCGAAGTGAGAAACTGGGGTACAATGCCCCAATTGTAGTATATGATAAAAAGTACTATAAATATGAAGACGACGAATTCACCATAACCGATATACCCCTAACCGAAACAGACATGAATGTGCTCACCGAAACTGTTTCGATGTTAAAACAGTTTAAAGATTTCTCCCTCTTTAATGATGTATCGGATATTCTACAGCGTTTGGAGGATAAAATCTACGCCGAAAAATCGCATACCAAACCCGTTATCTATCTCGACAAAAATGAAAAACTAAAAGGACTTCATTATCTGGATGAGATTTATCAGGCCATCATCAAAAAGGTGACCTTGGTTATTACCTACAAATCGTTTAAATCTCAGGAAGAAACCAAATTTCATTTTCACCCTTTTATTTTAAAGGAATTCAATAACCGATGGTTTTTGGTAGGAAAGAAAAAAAGTTCACAACCGATTACCAATTTAGCCCTGGACAGAATCATTGCCATAGATTACGATTTCAACATTCCCTATTTAGAAGAAAACTTTGATGCAGAGCTCTTTTATAAAAACGTAATTGGGGTAACCGTTAATACAGGTTTACAACCCAAAAAGATCGAACTTTGGGTAGACGCAACTAATGCACCTTATGTGTTAACCAAACCTCTGCATCACACACAGCGGCTCATTAAAGAAAATGACGACAAAAGTATTATCGTTCATTTGTTCATTTCTCCAAATTACGAAATGGAACGTTTGCTTTTAGGATTTGGCCACGGCATCGAAATTATCAAACCTGAAGATCTGAGAAATAGGGTAAAAGCTATACTTCAAAAGGCAGTTTCAAGATATGAACACAAAAATACCATTGAATTAAAGCCATAATTTTTTACAAAATGCAGAATTTTATCTTATTTTAAAACCATAAAACAATTTTTACAGCATTAATTTTGTTAAAACATCAAAAAAGAATAGTATATTTCAATTAAATTTTAACCGTAAACCCCTATAAATCAAAGGGATTTTTTAACTAACCAAAAAATTATTAAAAAATAATATGCATGCATAGTATTTTTTAATTATATTTGAAATCGATATAGTTACATATGAAAGAGAAAACAATAGATTATATTCTGCGTGCTACATGGCAAGCTGTATCAAGAATGTACAATGAAGAGGCTGCTAAGTACGATGCCACAATGGCTACCGGGTTTGCCCTTTTGAGTATAGATAAGGAAGAAGGAACCCCATCGACAGCTTTGGGTCCCCGAATGGGCATGGAGGCCACAAGTCTTACCAGAACATTGAAATCTATGGAAGATAAAGGTTTGATTGTTCGCAAAAAAAACCCAACTGATGGTCGTGGTGTTTTAATTTACCTGACCGAATTTGGAAAAGAAAAAAGAGATTTATCTAAAAATACGGTTCTGAAATTTAATGAAACGGTAAGAAAACATGTTTCTGATGAGAAACTAAACCATTTTATAGAGGTTTCTGAAATCATAAACGAATTAATTCAGGATAAAAACATATTCAATCAAACAGAAAAATCAGAAAATGAATAACCTTAATTCATAAGGAACATTCAAATCAAATAAAAAACAAAATATTAACTATGAAACGCACAATTAAAAAAGTCGCTGTAATTGGATCCGGAATTATGGGTTCGGGAATAGCTTGCCATTTTGCCAATATTGGTGTTGAAGTTTTACTGCTTGACATCGTACCCCGCGAGTTGACAGAAGCTGAAGCTAAAAAAGGATTAACGCTTGAAAGTAAAGCTGTTCGCAACCGAGTAGTAAATGAGCATCTGGCGAATTCATTAAAATCAAAACCATCTCCTATTTACAGTCAAAAATTCGCAAACCGAATTACCACTGGAAATACGACTGATGATATGGCAAAAATTGCCAATGTTGATTGGATTATTGAAGTTGTTGTGGAGCGTTTGGATATTAAAAAACTAGTATTCGAACAAATCGAAAAATTCCGTAAACCGGGAACTTTGGTTACATCAAATACATCTGGTATTCCAATTCATTTTATGAGTGAAGGAAGAAGCGAAGATTTCCAACAACACTTCTGCGGAACTCACTTTTTTAACCCTGCGCGTTACTTAAAGTTATTTGAAATTATTCCTGGTCCAAAAACTTCAACTGAAGTATTGGATTTCTTAAACGAATACGGATCTAAATTCTTAGGAAAAACTTCGGTTGTTGCTAAAGATACTCCAGCGTTTATTGGAAACAGAATTGGTATTTACGGAATCCAAAGTTTATTCCACCTGGTAAAAGAAATGGGATTAACGATTGAAGAAGTAGATAAATTAACCGGACCGGTAATTGGCCGTCCAAAATCGGCTACTTTCCGTACGGTTGACGTGGTTGGATTGGATACTTTGGTACACGTTGCCAACGGTATTTACGAAAACTGCCCAACAGACGAACAACACGAATTGTTTAAACTTCCGGATTTCATCAACAAAATGATGGAAAATAACTGGTTAGGAAGTAAAACAGGTCAAGGTTTCTACAAAAAAGTAGACAAAGATATTCTTTCTCTTGACTTAGACACCTTAGAATACCGTGCTGCCAAAAAAGCAAATTTTGCGACTCTTGAACTGACAAAAACTATCGATAAACCGATCAATCGTTTTAAAGTTTTAGTAAAAGGAACTGACAAAGCAGGAGAATTCTACCGTAAAAGTTTCGCCGGAATGTTTGCTTACGTATCCAACAGAATTCCTGAAATCTCAGACGAATTATACAAAATTGACGATGCCATGAAAGCTGGTTTTGGATGGGAAAATGGTCCATTCGAAATCTGGGATGCTATTGGTGTTGCAAAAGGAATCGAAATCATGAAAGCCGAAGGTTTAGCGCCTGCTGCCTGGGTTACTGAAATGTTAGCTTCCGGAAGCGATAGTTTCTATTCTGTAAAAGAAGGAGCTACTTTCTTCTATAATATTCCAACAAAATCACAAACTAAAGTTCCTGGACAAGATTCATTCATTATCCTGAACAACATTCGTGAAAGCAAAAAAGTTTGGAGTAATAGTGGCGCTATTATCGAAGATTTAGGAGACGGAATCTTAAACTTAGAATTCCAGTCTAAAATGAATACCATTGGTGGCGATGTACTTCAGGCCATCAATAAAGCCATCGACTTATCTGAAAAAGAATACCAAGGTTTAGTGATTGGAAATCAGGCAGCGAATTTCTCTGTTGGAGCCAATATCGGAATGATTTTCATGATGGCAGTGGAACAAGAGTACGATGAATTAAACATGGCGATCAAATTGTTTCAGGACACCATGATGCGCGTTCGTTATTCTTCGATTCCGGTTATTGTAGCGCCTCACGGAATGACTTTTGGCGGTGGATGCGAAATGAGCTTACACGCTGATAAAGTAGTTGCTGCTGCTGAAACTTATATGGGATTAGTGGAATTTGGTGTTGGTGTACTTCCTGGTGGTGGTGGATCTAAAGAAATGGCTTTAAGAGCTTCTGATTTGTTCCGTAAAAATGACGTTGAATTAAACGTTCTTCAGGAGTATTTCCTGACTATCGCTATGGCTAAAGTTTCGACTTCCGGTTATGAAGCTTTTGATACCGGACTTTTACAACACGGAAAAGATATTATCGTAGTCAACAAAGACCGTCAGATTGCAGAAGCTAAAAAACATGCCTTGTTAATGGCTGAAGCGGGTTATACACAACCTATCAGAAGAACGGATGTAAAAGTATTAGGAAAACAGGCTCTTGGAATGTTCTTAGTTGGAACTGACCAAATGCAAGCTGGAAAATACATTTCTGAGCACGATAGAAAAATCGCAAACAAACTGGCTTACGTAATGGCTGGTGGTGATTTATCTGAAGCTACTTTAGTATCTGAACAATATTTATTAGATATCGAACGTGAAGCTTTCTTGAGTTTATGTACAGAAAGAAAAACTCTGGAGCGTATTCAATATATGTTAACTAAAGGAAAACCGCTTAGAAATTAGAAAATAGAACAAAGATAATAGAATATAGATTTCAGACTTGGTAAAGTCAATTTTCTATACTCTATCTTCTATACTCTTAAAAAATAGAATAAAGAAAAAAGAATAAAGATTTTGAGACAAAGTAACAGTCTATTTTCTATGATCTATTTTCTATAATCTTAAAAACACAAAAACAAATGAAAACAGCATATATAGTAAAAGCATACAGAACCGCAGTTGGAAAAGCTCCAAAAGGGGTTTTCAGATTCAAAAGACCTGATGAATTAGCGGCTGAAACCATTCAGTTTATGATGGATGAACTGCCTGATTTTGACAAAAAGCGCATCGATGACGTTATGGTAGGAAATGCCATGCCGGAAGCAGAGCAAGGTCTTAACGTTGGACGTTTAATCTCGTTAATGGGATTAAAAGTAGAAGACGTTCCCGGAGTTACAGTAAACCGTTATTGTGCATCCGGATTAGAAACTATCGGAATGGCAACTGCCAAAATTCAATCCGGAATGGCAGATTGTATCATCGCTGGTGGTGCAGAAAGTATGAGTTATATTCCGATGGGAGGTTACAAACCAACTCCGGATTATAAAGTAGCTGCTGCCGGTCATGAGGATTACTACTGGGGAATGGGTTTAACTGCCGAAGCGGTTGCCAATCAATATAAAATCTCCAGAGAAGATCAGGATGAGTTTGCTTACAACTCTCATATGAAAGCGTTGAAAGCACAAGCAGAAGGGAAATTTGACAAACAAATCGTTCCAATTACTGTTGAACAGACTTTTATCAATGAAAATGGTAAAAAAGAAACAAAATCATACGTTGTAAATAAAGACGAAGGTCCAAGAGCAGGAACTACTAAAGAAGCTTTAGCAGGTTTAAGACCCGTTTTCGCAGCAGACGGAAGTGTAACTGCCGGTAACTCTTCTCAAATGAGTGACGGTGCTGCTTTTGTTTTAATCATGAGCGAAGAAATGGTAAAAGAATTAAACCTGGAGCCAATCGCACGTTTAGTAAACTTTGCTTCTTCTGGTGTTGAACCAAGAATCATGGGTATCGGACCTGTAAAAGCAATTCCGAAAGCCTTGAAACAAGCAGGATTAACATTAAATGATATCGAATTAATCGAGTTGAATGAAGCTTTTGCTTCTCAGGCTTTGGCTGTTACCCGCGAATTAAACATCAACCCGGAAATCGTAAACGTAAACGGTGGAGCTATCTCTTTAGGACACCCACTGGGTTGTACAGGAGCTAAACTTTCTGTTCAGTTATTCGACGAAATGAAACGCAGAGGTAACAAATACGGAATCGTAAGTATGTGTGTAGGTACCGGACAAGGTTCTGCAGGGATTTACGAAGTGTTGTAAAAAGAAAATAGAATATAGAATAAAGAGAATAGATGTTTTTTTTTAGAGTAAAGAGAAAAGAACAAAGATTATAAAAAGTAATAAAAAACTTACTTTACGTTTGTAATTTCTTATCTTGGCTCGAAAAACATGAGACATAATTATAAGAACTTAAAAATTTGGCAGCTCGGAATTACAATAGCCAATGAAATTTCAGATGTATTAATAGAATTTCCGAAACACGAAAGATACGATTTGAGTTCTCAGATTAGCAGATGTTCAGTTTCTATGCCTAGTAATATTGCTGAAGGTTCTTCAAGAACTGATAAATCTTTCAGTCATTTTTTAGACATTTCTCTCGGTTCTTCATTTGAATTAATTACGCAACTATTAATTGCAACACATAGAAAGTATATAAACGAAAAACAATTTAACCAATTAGAAATTAAAATAGAAGAATTTCAAAGAATGACAATGAGTTTTCAAAACGGACTGAAGTAAAAGTCTATTTTCTTTACTCTATATTCTATTTTCTTTCATAAAAAACAAAAACAAAATGGCAGATACTATCGAAAAAAACGTGACTCGTGGTGGTCAGTTTTTAGTTAAAGAAACAAAATGCGAAGATATCTTCACACCGGAAGATTTTTCGGAAGAGCAATTGATGATGCGTGACTCTGTAAAAGAGTTCGTAGACAAAGAATTATGGGCGCATAAAGATCGTTTCGAGAAGAAAGATTATGCTTATACAGAATCTTCTATGCGTAAAGCTGGAGAACTAGGACTTTTAGGAGTTGCTGTTCCGGAAGAATACGGTGGATTAGGAATGGGATTTGTTTCTACAATGTTGGTTTGTGACTACATTTCAGGAGCAACGGGTTCTTTCTCTACAGCTTTTGGTGCACATACCGGAATTGGAACTATGCCAATTACGCTTTATGGTTCTGAAGAACAAAAGAAAAAATACGTTCCTAAATTGGCTTCAGGGGAATGGTTCGGAGCTTATTGCCTGACAGAGCCTGGAGCAGGATCTGATGCTAACTCAGGAAAAACGAAAGCCGTTTTATCTGAAGATGGAAAATACTACTCGATCACAGGTCAAAAAATGTGGATTTCGAATGCAGGTTTCTGCAGCGTTTTCATCGTTTTTGCCCGTATCGGAGAGGATAAAAACATTACTGGTTTCATCGTAGAAAATGATCCGTCTAACGGAATTTCTATGAACGAAGAAGAGCATAAATTAGGAATCCGTGCTTCTTCTACACGTCAGGTTTTCTTCAACGATACAAAAGTTCCTGTTGAAAACATGTTGTCTGAAAGAGGAAACGGTTTCAAAATTGCGATGAACGCTTTAAACGTAGGTCGTATTAAATTAGCGGCTGCTTGTTTAGATGCTCAACGTAGAGTTACTACAGGAGCTGTAAAATATGCTAACGAAAGAATTCAGTTTAATACTCCAATTTCAAGCTTCGGTGCTATTCGTTCTAAACTGGCTGAAATGGCAACTAATGCTTACGCTGGAGAAAGTGCTTCTTACCGTGCCGCAAAAGATATCGAAGACAGAATCGCTGCCCGTGAAGCAGAAGGAACTTCTCATCAGGAAGCTGAATTGAAAGGTGTTGAAGAATATGCTATCGAGTGTTCTATACTGAAAGTAGCTGTTTCTGAAGACGTTCAAAGCTGTTCGGATGAAGGAATTCAGATTTTTGGCGGAATGGGATTCTCTGAAGACACTCCAATGGAAAGCGCCTGGAGAGATGCTCGTATTGCACGTATCTACGAAGGAACAAATGAAATTAACAGAATGCTTTCAGTGGGTATGTTGATCAAAAAGGCTATGAAAGGTCATGTTGATTTATTAGGACCAGCTATGAAAGTTCAGGAAGAATTAATGGGAATTCCATCTTTTGATACTCCTGATTTCTCTGAATTATTTGCGGAAGAAAAAGGAATCATCGCTAACCTGAAAAAAGTTTTCTTAATGGTTGCCGGAAGCGCTGTTCAAAAATACGGACCGGATTTAGATTCTCACCAACAATTATTGATGGCAGCTTCTAACATCTTAATCGAGATCTACATGGCTGAAAGTACTATTTTAAGAACTGAAAAATTAGCCAAAAAAGAAGGAGAAGCTAAAGTACAAGAGCAAATTGCAATGGCAAAATTATACTTGTACAAAGCAGTAGATATCGTTAACCTAAATGGTAAAGAAGGAATCATTTCTTTTGCAGAAGGTGACGAACAACGTATGATGTTAATGGGACTTAAACGTTTCACAAAATACACAAACAATCCAAATGTGGTAGCCTTAAGAGAGGTTATTACTTCTAAATTAGTTGCAGAAAACGAATACTGCTTCTAATACAAAAATAGTTTTTAGCTTTTAATTTGTTTAAACCCGCACTAATCCGAAACAGTGCGGGTTTATTTATTTATTTTTTTGACTAAATCGAAGGAGTGGGCTTTCGCAATATTTTTGCAACGATTTGCAAAATATTCGTTAAAATTAACTCTTAGACCCCTATAGAATAGTTAAATATTGATGGTATTACTTTATATTTAGCATTCTAAAAACTTTAAAAAACATAAAATGAAACAAATTAACCTGTTTGCCCTGATTCTATTGTGCAACTTTACCACAAGTACATTTGGGCAAAAAAGCAAAAAAATGGACATCATAGCCTATTATACAGGTGATGACAAGCTAATTAACGAATACGAGCTAAGTAAACTAAACCAAATCATCTTTAGTTTTTGCCATTTAAAAGAGGGCAAACTAAGCGTTGATTCGGCAAAAGATTCTACCACGATTAAACATTTGGTTTCGCTAAAAGCATCCAATCCACAATTAAAAATTATTCTTTCACTTGGTGGCTGGGGAGGTTGTGAACCTTGTTCTGCTGCATTTTCGACAGCCGAAGGAAGACTTACTTTTGCCAAATCGGTAAAAGAAGTAAGCCATTATTTTAAAGTAGACGGTTTAGATTTAGATTGGGAATATCCGGCAATTGAGGGACTGCCAGGACATTTGTTTCAACCGGCTGACAAGCCAAATTTCACCGAACTAATCAAAATTTTACGTTCAACTTTAGGTAAAAAATACGAATTGAGCTTTGCTGCCGGAGGTTTTCAAAAAGCCTTAGACGAATCGATTGACTGGAAAAAAGTAATGCCTCTAGTAAACCGTGTAAACATTATGAGTTATGATTTAGTGAACGGATACTCAAAAGTTACCGGACACCATACGCCTTTATACAGCACTAATCCAAAAGAAGAATCTACAGACAGAGCGGTTGAATATTTATTGAAACTGGGAATTCCTGCTGAAAAACTAGTTATAGGAGGTGCTTTCTATACCAGAACCTGGAAAAACGTAGAAAACATCAACAATGGTTTGTATCAGGCAGGTGAGCATGTTCAGGGAGTTTCTTTTAAAGATTATAGCACTTTTTATACAGAAGCCAATGGATGGAAATACTTTTGGGATGAAAAAGCCAAAGCACCTCACTGGTACAATGAAAAAGAAAAAACATTTGCCACAGGAGACAATCTCGCCTCAATAAAAGCAAAAGCAGAATATGCTAAAGCTAAAAACTTAGGCGGAATCATGTTTTGGGAATTGCCTCTGGATGCCACACGTAACGGAATGGTCCATACAATTTACGACGTTAAAACCGCTAAATAAAAAACTTTACATCATAAAAAAAACGGCAGCTGTTCAAAAAATAGCTGCCGTTTTGCTTATCGTAAAAATTTAAAACTAAATTTTAACTTTACTCTTATCCAGTTCGCCTATAAAAGGAATTGTCTCCAGAATTTCAACTCTGATTATCGTTTGTAAATACACTTCTAACTGAATGAACTTCGCTGCATTGATGGCACCTATCACTTTTTTTGCCTGCGTATAGGTTTTTGAGTATAACTTTTCATATCCAATATGATTTCTTAAAGTTCCCTTTGCCAGCTCATCCGCTTTTTCATCGGTAAGCGTTGCATAATTCACCGCATAATCATTAATCAATTGAAATTTCGTTTGCCCGAGGCCTTTGCGATCCGCTTCATAACTATCATAAACTTTTGCAAATGCCACAGCCTGACTATCCGATAAATTCATATACTCTTTCACGAGATCTCCTTTTGATTTTCCGTAAATGATTTGTAAAACATCCACATCCTCTTTAAATGATGATTGAGCATAAGAAGAAAATGAGACAATTGCCATAACAAGAATAAGGCCTATTTTTTTCATAGTTCTGGTTTTAAATTTGTTTCTATAAATACATCCGTTGTAAAAAATACCCCTAAGGTTCTAAAAAAGTAAGACTACTTATTCTCCACCGCTTTTGGCGCTCTAATTACACCATCATAAGAAATGGACGCCCTATTGTTACTGTTGACTGAAAGCGTTGTACTTCCGTTATTGAAAATAGTGAAAAGCAAATTATACACATCATCTTTTCCCCTAACAGTAGTTCTTAAAATGTAACTCTTCTTTTTCTTTTCGACTTTAATATCTTCCGGTGTTCCTTCAAATTTTATTCCGCCGTCTCCCCCATAGGCAACGTTGAATGCACGTCCAAAAAAAGGCAGATCACAAATAATTTTATCGCTGCTAAATCTTAAAAAATAAATATTATAATCCAAAATAATGAGCCTTCCTCCTTGCGGATTTAATTTCTGCGCTTCAAAATCGAACTTTTTAGAATCAATCAATGCTTCCGTTTCTTTCTGTTGCTGTAAATCTTTTTCTGCCCTTAGCTCCTTCTTCGTCTTTTCCTGTGCAAAAACCGAAACATTCAAAAAACAGCACAGCAACAATAAAATGAATAATTTAGTCTTCATAAAGTGCAAATTTAAATTAAAAAAGAAGCGTACTATTTTCTGGTAAATCGCATCAATGCAATGTCTCCTGAGATAAAATGCAGCGTTTTCCCTTCATCTGTAATATCATAGGATGTAATTTTGGGCAAAGTACCCATAAAAAGACGTTCCCCTTCCTGTGCTTGTGGACACATCTTTTTGGTTACAGCCATTGGACCTGTCAGATCGATTTTATGCCCCGTTACCACAAGTGCTCCGTTGAAAGAATTACATCCGTTATTTCCGGATACTCTTTTTTCAGGCAGATTAAAATTAATGGTTGGCTTAGTATTGGGATACAAAGCGTCAAAATCAACACTTGAACCGGAGATGTAATTAAGCTCCCAGCTTCCTTCAAGTTTAGAAGCACCGTCCCCTTTTGCTACTTTAGAACAATTACAGGAAGTGAGAACAATTCCTAAAAAAACGAAAGATAAAATACTTTTGATCATAATATTTAAAATTAAGTTAAAAATAAAACCATTGATTTTCAAGTAAATAAATTCATAATTACACGAATTTACGCAATATTTTTTGGTTCATCAGCTAAAGTTGCTTTAAATTCCGATCCATAGTTTTAGTTTTTTTTAACGATCGGCACTAATCCATGTCAGTATTTTATGTTAATTTTACTTAAACTATAATAATAAAGACTCTTCTATGAAAAAAATAATCGTTTCTTTCGCCATAATTACAGCTTTAATCATTGGCTGTAAAACCAGTACAAAATCAAATGATGCCAAAACCTTAAGGGTAGCTTTAGAGCCAAAAAGCAAAAGTACAGTAGCAGGAACAGCCACTTTTACCGAGAGAAAAGGAAAAGTAACTTTTGCTGCAAAAATAACGGGTTTACAGCCGGGAGTACATGCAATTCACATTCATGAAAAGGCAGATTGTAGTGCTGCAGACGGAAGTTCGGCCGGAGGACACTGGAATCCAACTTTTAAAAAACATGGAAAATGGGGTGTTGCCGAGTACCACAAAGGAGATATCGGAAACTTTACCGCTGATGCAAATGGTAACGGGACTATAACACTAACTACTGATGAATGGTGCATTGGCTGCGGAGATGAAAGTAAAGATATACTGGGAAAAGGATTAATTGTTCATCAGGGATCTGATGATTTCACCACACAGCCTACAGGAAATGCGGGCGGAAGAGTTGCCTGCGCCGGAATCATTAAATAAAAAACATAAAACAGTAATAACCACTACATTTTCACAAAATCTAGTGGTTATTTCATTTTAAATTTACACTAAAACAAGAAAAAGATATAGCTTTGCAGCTATAAATTATAAAGTTAATGATCAACCCATCGGCACCAGGCTGGATAGATAAGTTTTTTAGCGAACAAAAGTTTTCAGAAGCTATTCCTTTTGAGACTGCTGAGTCGTTTTACCATAAAGTCAGAGAAACCGGTTTTATTTACGGCCACATCATCGCTATAGATTCTCAGATTCCAATCCCTATAAAAGGCTGGTTCAAAACCGAAATCTCCAAAGTAGCTTTATTAAATACTTTATATGGTGTTTTTTGTTTGGAAAAAAGAAGCTCTGAACCTAATAATTTTATTTCTGAAGTTTTAAAATTCTATAAGGAAATGAGTCCGGAAGGTTTTAATATATTTAAAATTCTGCTTCCAAAGGACACTCCTTCCCTTTCTTTAGAAAACATTATAGATCAGCGCGTTCAGACGAATGACAGTATTATCAGTAAAAACTTTTCGCACTTAGTAACCAATGCGCTTTTGTTTATTGATGTCCTGGCTTTCAGACAATATTTAGAACACGGAACAATTCCTGAAAAATACTTAAAACGAATCGAAGAAACCGTTATGGGTATTGTGGCTCTGGCTTTAAAAACCAAAACCATAAAATCTCAGCACGACGATTTACTGATTAAACTTTTTGAAGCTTCCATCCGATACTCCAAATTTTCAAAAGTTACGGTTGATACTTTAGAAACTTTACAATTGGACTATTACAACTATAAACTGGAACACTACTATTTGATCGATATGGCCGGAATGGCTTTATGGAGCGATGGAGTTGTCGAAAATGAAGAGGCCTACTTTTTGTACTCTTTAGGATCGATGATGGGAATTTCTGATGCTTTTGTAACCAAAAGTATTGAAACCACCAACACGTTCATCACTACTCACAAAAAGAAGATTCCTTATTTTAATTACTCCAATCCTGTAAAACACTTTTACGACCAAATGACCCACAGTGTGGTAAAGCTGATTGTAAGAAACAAAAACAGATTAGTGAAGGAAATCATTCAAAGCAAAGAGTTAATGGTTCTGCTGGCTTATTCCACCACCAGAGATCTGGATGCTAAAGAAAAGAAAAAGGTGAAAAAACAACTTTTAGACATCTGTAAAACGATTCCGTCACTCACCATCTTTTTACTGCCCGGAGGAAGTTTATTATTACCAATTCTTATCAAATTTATTCCAACTTTACTCCCGTCTGCTTTTAATGAAAACCTGGACGAAAACGAATAAAAAAAATCGCCCTTTTGAGGCGATTTCTTTTTTATATTATAGATCTAACTGATAAACTTCATCAAGCTCCTCATTTGAAGCAATATTCACATTTAAATCGGTTACAAAACCGGAATTTAAACCGTAAACCCATCCGTGAAGCATCAAATCCTGTCCGTTTTTCCAGGCTCCCTGAACGATAGATGTTTTAGCTAAATTGTAAACCTGCTCTTTTGCATTGATTTCAACAAAAGCATTGAAACGTTCTGTCTCATCTTCAATTGAATTCAGGTACTTATCGTGTAGACGGTATTCATCTTTAATGTGACGAATCCAGTTGTCGATAATTCCAACAGACTGATTCCCCATAGCAGCTTTAACACCACCACAGCCGTAATGTCCGCAAACAATAACATGTTTTACTTTCAATACATTTACCGCATAATCTAAAACACTCAACATATTCATATCAGAGTGTACTACCATATTAGCAATATTACGGTGTACAAAAACTTCACCCGGTTTAGCTCCAATAATTTCATTTGCCGGAACACGACTGTCTGAACATCCAATCCACAATAATGGCGGTGTTTGTCCTTTTGCAAGATCCGCAAAATAATTAGGATCTAATGCTAATGATTTTTCAACCCACTGCCTGTTATTTTCAAGTAACTGCTTATAAAACTCTCTCATTTTTTTTGTTTTTTGTATGGTAATCCCGTTTGCTAAAATCTACTAAAAAAAACTTCTCGTAAAGTTATCTAATTTTAATACTTCTCACAATCAAGAAATACCTTAATTAATTATAATTTATTTAAAATTCTCTTTTACCTTTTCTTTTTGAACTAAAGTTCTTTTCGCAACATCATAATAATGCTCTATTGATACATGATTATTAATGTCCGGTGAATTCTCCAGTTCATATGCTTTCTTGAATCCTTTAAGCTTTACTTTAATATTTTCGTCAATGGCTCGTGTCTCTTTAAACTCACGGATCAAATCTAAAACATCATGGGCAATATACTCTGTATCTGCAGCATTGATAATTACTTTAGAGTTTTCCGGAATTTCACTTAAAGTCGACTTAATCGCAGCCTTATTCAAAAATGAAACTTCCTGTGCTAAATCGATATGGATGACATCACCATCTTCGTATTCTTCTTTTTTGAAACTGTACGCTCTTTTCAGATTTCCTCTCAATACAAAAATAATACTGATAACAATTCCTAAAGCAACTCCTTTAAGTAAATCTGTTGCTACAACAAATACTAAAGTAGCAATAAACGGTACGAACTGATATTTTCCTTTTTCCCAGAAATGTTTGAAAGTTGCAGGTTTCGCCAGTTTATATCCTACTAAAATTAAAACCGTTGCTAAAGTTGCCAATGGTATTTTGTTTAATAATGCCGGAATAGACAAAACACTAATTAGCAAAAGCACCCCATGAATAATGGCGGACATTTTTGATTTTGCTCCTGCATTATTATTGGCAGATGATCTTACCACAACGGATGTCATCGGCAAACCGCCCAAAAGCGAACTTATTACATTACCAATTCCCTGCGCTCTAAGCTCAACATTGGTATCGGTATAACGTTTTTGAACATCCATTCTGTCAGACGCCTCTATACACAGCAACGTCTCAATAGAGGCAACTATCGCGATTGTAATTGCCACCACCCAAACTTGCGGGTTTGTAACCGCAGCAAAATTGGGCAAAATTATGATTGATTTAAACTCATCAAAAGATTTCGGAACCGGCAAAGAAACTAAGTGCTCATTTGCAATTGCCAGTGAACTTCCTGTTGAAGTAAAAAACTCATTTAAAATTATTCCGATAATAACGGCAACAAGTGCTCCCGGAATTAATTTCATTCTTTTTAAGAAGGGAACTTTCTCCCACGAAATTAAAATCACGAAAGAAACAAGTGAAACCACAACCGCTCCTAAGTGTATGTGATTTAAAACATCAAATAGAAAAGAAAAAGAGTTGCTTCCGTCATTTTGAATAAATGCCTGATCTCCTTCAAAATCGGCATCGTAACCAAAAGCATGGGGTAATTGTTTCAGAATAATAATAATTCCGATACCGGCCAACATTCCTTCAATAACGTTGGTAGGAAAATAATTGGAGATACTTCCGGCCTTTAAAAATCCTAATGCTAATTGAATTAATCCAGCAATAAAAACAGACATTAAAAACACATCGAAAGCACCTAAATCTGTAATAGCGGTTAAAATGATAGCGGTCAGTCCAGCCGCTGGTCCGGAGACACTAATATGAGACTGGCTTAAGTAACCTACCACAATACCTCCAACAACACCTGCGATAATTCCCGAAAATAAAGGTGCTCCGGAAGCCATTGCAATACCTAAACACAATGGAAGAGCTACCAAGAAAACCACTAAACCTGAAGCAAAATCAGATTTAAGGTTGGCAAAAAGATTGATTTTTTTTGTCATAGCACAATACTAAAAAAATTATTCATTAAAGACTTACTGCAATTATCAAAATGCAGTTCAATTCAAAATAATCGGAAGTATTATGCCAAGTTAGGAGGTGGAGCAAAAATGCTCGGAGAAATATTGTCTAATTTTACAATATTCTCAGACACAATGGTCTTTTTTTCAATATAAACTGGCATAACAACTTCATGTTGAAGTATTGCCGGATAAACAGCAGCCTTAAGTTCTTTATGTGAATGTTCCTCTTCAGAAAAACTGAAAAATATCGACGCATCGTTGCTTTTCTTCATTACCGTCACAATAGTTGGGGTAGATAAGAAGGCAATAAAGATGAATAATAATATGCGAGCGACTAATTTCATTGGAACAAAAATAGTGTTAAACAGCTAAAATCAAAGCGAGAGGCCAAAAAATTTAAACAAATTTAACAATCATAAAAAACAGAATGGCCAAACCCGACCATTCCGCTATAGTAATCACTTTAGAAACAACACATTAAAGCTCTTCTTCAAGCCATGCATTCATCATCCAAATTGTTTTTTCCTGCTCTGCAATGAAGTCACTCATCATCGAATTTGTCCCTTCATCGTTAATTTCATCCGATTGTTTTAAAATTCCTCTTTCGATTTTCAATAAATCCGTTAAAGAGCTCACAATTAAATGAACCGCTTTTTCATCATTTGAAATGTTCTTTCCGACAGCTAATTTGTTATTTTTAATGTAATCTTCAAAAGTATGTAAAGGAGTTCCGCCGATAGTTAAAACCCTTTCTGCAATCAAATCAATTTTCAATTGGGAATCTGTGTACAATTCTTCAAACTTTACATGCAAATCAAAAAAACGTTTCCCACGAATATTCCAATGCAACCCCCTTAAATTCTGGTAATATACCTGAAAATTTGACAACAGAACATTTAATTCTTTCACTAACAATTCTGACTCCTTTACCGGTAAACCTAAAATATTTGTTTTCATAGTTCTCATTTTATAATGTGATTACTACAAATTTAAAATAAGTTCTCTGAAAATAATATAAAAAAAAATTATATTTCCTTATTTTTGCATCAAAAATTACTATCAAGATGACTATAACTCAATTGCAATATGTATTAGCCGTTGCCGAGCATAAAAATTTTACCCTTGCTGCCGAAAAATGTTTCGTTACCCAGCCTACACTGAGTATGCAGATTCAAAAGATCGAGGAAGAACTTAGCATTCAAATTTTTGACAGAAGTAAAAAACCCATTCAACTTACAGATATTGGTCAGAAAATTGTAAACCAGGCCAAGAATATTGTAAATGAAGCTGATCGTATTAAGGATATTGTAGAACAGCAAAAAGGTTTTATCGGAGGAGAATTCCGTCTGGGAATTATTCCAACCATTATGCCAACGCTTTTACCAATGTTTCTAAACAATTTCATCAAGAAATACCCAAAAGTAAAACTCTTAATCGAAGAGCTTAACACGGATGAAATTATCCTGAAGTTAAAAAATGGTCATTTGGATGCTGCTATTGCCGCAACTCCGCTTGAAGATGAAAAAATAAAAGAAATCGTTTTGTACTTTGAACCTTTTGTGGCTTATATACCGGAACATCATGCCAGTTTTCAAAAAGAGGAAATTGAAGTTGCCGACTTAAACATCAACGAAATCCTGTTGCTTCAGGACGGACATTGTTTTAGAGACGGAATTTTAAATTTGTGTAAAAATGCCAGCGACCTTGATCAGAATAATTTTCAGATACAAAGCGGAAGTTTTGAGACCCTGATAAAATTAGCCGACGAAGGGTTGGGCACAACACTACTTCCGTACTTGCACACCTTAGACTTAAAAGATTCCGACAAACAGAAACTGCGTAACTTTAAGGAACCAAAACCTGCTCGTGAGGTAAGCTTGATTTACCCGAAGAGCGAATTAAAAATACAAATCATTGACGCCCTAAGATCTACAATTGCAGGAGTTGTTAAAGGAGCAATTGTTTTTCAGAACGTTCAGATCATCAGTCCGCTACAACAAAAGAAATAAAAATAAAAAAGGAGCCAATTTGGCTCCTTTTCTTTTATACTTTAATTAGTAGTAGACTTTGCTTTAATTCTGGTTTTTCAATAATGAAATTTAATAACCATTCTTGTAATTGTTCCATTTCGTACGGTAACAGTGTTTTGATAGCTTTTTCTAATTCTTTGCAGAAAAGTATCGGGTCGAAACTCACTCTCTCAAGTATTGATTTCGTGTAATCAAACATCATTTTTGACATAATAAAATAAGATTTTTTGGGGTTATCTATATTTTTAAACTCGCAACAAATTTAAACAAATATCAATCACTAGTATTGATTTTAACTTATTTTTTTAAAAACTTTAGCAGCGAATACGATTTCTTAATGCATATAAATCAATATAGAATCATTCTAAACAACTCATTTAAACCTTTTTAAAGGCTCTAAACATTTCTCTTTTTCCGGGAGGTCCTGCCAATTTTTCAACTGTAAAACCAACCTCTATCATACTTCTTTTAACAACTCCGCGAGCGGCATACGTTACCAAAACTCCATTTGGCTTTAAACTTTGGTACATTTTTCGAAAAATTTCAGTACTCCATAGCTCCGGCTGCACCCGATATCCAAAGGCATCAAAGTAAATCAAATCAAAAATTTCAAAATCATCAATTTCATCAAAAAATTGTTTCCTTTTGGTTAACATGAAATCGGCACGGATAACCACTTTCTGATTCCACTCGCATTCGTGCATTTTTTCGAAAACATCCTTATAATTGTCTGCCTCCAATTCAGCAACATAATTCATTTCAAGTACCTCTTTCGCATCAACCGGATAAGCTTCTACTCCCACATAATCAATTTGCTGCTGTTTTGACCTGGATTCCAAAAAAGTAATAAACGCATTCAACCCCGTTCCGAAACCTATTTCAAGAATACTCACCGGAGCAGCATCAAATAGGGAAAGACCATTTTTTATAAATACATGTTTGGCTTCCTGAATCGCTCCGTGTTTGGAATGGTAAGACTCATTCCATTCCTGCAAATGAATTGTCGTTGAGCCATCTAGCGTTTTAATTATTTCTCTTTTCACCTTATTTCAGAATTAGCCCTCTTTTTCTATTGATAAATAGGGCATTTTAAGTGCCAAATTTAGTCAAAACAAATGCGTAAAGCCTTAAAAAACGGTTTGTTTTTCATAAATTCTTTATAAAAATGTCTTAATTTTTTCACTTTATTATAAGATATATAAATCTCAGTTAAAGGGCGTAAATAATGCAGTTTTACTAAGCAAATTATATATTTTTACTTAATTTTGCATTGAGAAAAATCTATCACTCACCAAATCATAGCTTTAGATTTTCTTTATTATTAATGCTAATTACATAAAAAAAACTTTACATATTAATTATGAGTACAACTCAAACCAACAAAATTGAAATCAGAAAAGCAACTTCGTCAAAAATAAGCGGAGTAGACTTTCAAAATTTAAGCTTTGGTTCTGTTTTTACAGACCATTTATTCGAGTGTGATTTTAAAAATGGAGAATGGCAAAATCCTGTCATTAAGCCTTATGCTCCAATTTTAATGGATCCTTCTTCAAAAGTCTTCCACTACGGACAAGCTATTTTTGAAGGAATGAAAGCTTATAAAGATGACAATAATGATGTTTGGTTGTTCAGACCGGATGAAAACTTCAAACGTTTTAACAATTCAGCAGTTCGTATGGCTATGCCGGAAGTTCCTGAAGCTGTTTTTATGGACGGTTTGAACGAATTATTGAAAATTGATCAGGAATGGATTCAAAAAGGAAACGGAAGCAGTATGTACATCCGTCCTTTTATGATTGCAACCGGTGCTGGTGTTGTAGCAAATCCTTCTGACGAATATAAATTCATGATTTTACTTTCTCCTGCACAGTCTTATTACGCAGGTGAAGTGAAAGTAATTATCGCAGAACATTACAGTAGAGCCGCAAACGGAGGAATTGGAGCTGCTAAAGCTGCCGGAAACTATGCAGCACAATTTTACCCAACCAATCTGGCAAACAAAGATGGTTTCCAACAGGTAATCTGGACAGATGATGCCACACATACTAAATTGGAAGAAGCCGGAACTATGAACGTTTTCTTCAGAATCAATGATACTTTATTAACAGCTCCAACAAGCGAGAGAATCTTAGACGGTATTACCAGAAAAAGTTTAATCGCTATGGCAGAAAAAGAAGGTCTTAAAGTTGAAGTTCGCCCTGTTATTGTATCAGAATTGGTAGAAGCAGCTAAAAACGGATCTTTAAAAGAAATCTTCGGAGCAGGAACTGCCGCTGTAGTAAGTGTAATTAAAGGTTTCTCTTATCAGGATGTCTATTACGAAATGGCGCCTCTTGAGAATTCTTACGCTTCTCTATTAAAAGAAAAACTAACAAGTCTTCAAAACAAACTTTCTGAAGATACTTTTGGCTGGACTGTAAAAGTACAGTAATCCAAAAATATAAATTCATACAAACCCGACAAGTTTTAAAAAACCTGTCGGGTTTGTTATTTTATACCACTCTTCTCACTGATAAGCTACGCCCAAAATCGAAACAACAGATTAAAAAATTAAATCTGTATAAATCTGCGTGAAAAAAATCTCAACACATAGAAACATAGATTTAACTGAATATTTCAAAAAGAAACCTGTTTCTTACACATAGCTATGTGAATTTTAAAAAAGTAAAACGTCTTTTTCCCACATTAAAAGCTATGTTTCTATGTGTTAAAACAATTTTCTTTACAAAAGTTTAGAAAAATCAGGTTTAAAATAATTCGGACCTTTCATCACTTTTCCGTCTTCTCTGTAAATTGGGTTCCCGTCTTCTCCTAATTTACTCATATTACTGCGTTGAATCTCATCAAAAACAGCTTCGATTTTGTCCTGCAAACCGTGCTCGATAATAGTTCCACACAAAATATACATCATGTCTCCCAAAGCATCAGCAATTTCAACTAAATCGTTGTTCTGAACCGCCTCCAGATATTCTTCGTTTTCCTCCTTCATTAAATTATAACGAAGCAGCTTTTTTGTCTCTCCCAAATCAGCAATCGGTTCCAGACTATGACCTATTCTAAAAGCAGTATGAAACTCAGTCACCGCATCAAGTTGTTTCTTCATGATATTATTTTGATTAAATGAAATACCAAATTAGCAACAATTCGTATACAATTCTCTAAATTTGCCAAAAATAATTTTTAACTATGTTTAGTCAAGGACAATTAATATTCGGACTCTGTTTTTTTATTGCATTCGTAATCGTAATGATATTCGCTTATCGAAAAGATCTCGCTTTACACAAGGTTTTTTACAAAGGCAATTATAAAGTATTACTCGTATTTTTACTTTTTATTGCCATTTTATTTGTAATTAAATTTTTCTTCAAAAGATAGAACCGTAAAGAAAGCTTTCGATTTCAAATACAATCATTTTCAGTACGTTTTATTTGATTTTCTCTTCCGATAATGGCATAAAATGTACTTTTAGCAAAGTGTTATTAGTGCGACTAGTAATAAATTTATAACTTTACGACTCCAAATAAACCATTCCAATGAAGATTCTTAAATATCTATTCCTTCTATTATTACTAAGCCTTGTTGCCCTTACCGTTTTTGTTGCCACACAAAAAGGGATCTTTTCTGTAGAAAGAAGCAAAGTGATCAATTCACCAAAAGCTACGGTATACAATTATCTTAATGATTTTAGAAATTATGAAGATTTTGAATCCTGGTCTGTTGAAGATCCTACGATGAAAATGACATTTCCTAACAAAACGGTCGGAAATGGGGCTTCTTTTTATTGGACAGGATCTGAAGGAAATGGAAACGCAATCACTCTAAAAACAAAGGACGGAGAAAGCATACAACAAAAAATGAAGTATGACGGAACCGAAGCTGATGTAAACTGGACTTTTAAAGATACGTTAGCCGGAAAAACAAAAGTAACCTGGAAAGCATCCGGAACGATGAGTTTTTTATTTAAAGTTTACGCCGCTCTAAACGGAGGCTCGGACAAAGTAATTGGAACTATCTACGAAAAAAGTCTTGCCAATATTGACAAAAACTTAGATTACGAAACCAAAACATACGCTATAAAAGTTAACGGATTAGTAAGAAAGACTGAAACTCCTTACATCAGACAAACCTTCACGAGTGAAATTGGAAAAGTTGGTAAAAATGCCAAAATCGTCATTCCGAAACTGATCGAATTTAGCAAAAACAATGGGTTAGCTACGAATGGAAAACCATTTATCATTTACCACACTTACGACATTACAACAGGACTGGCTAAAATCTCAATCTGTTTACCAACCAGCCGAGAAATCGTAACTACTTCTGGAAGCGATATTTCAGGAGGAAAATTAAACGGATTTGAAGCCGTAAAAACCACTTTAAAAGGCGATTATTCGCACCTTAACGAAGCCTTTAAAAAAACAACTGCTTTCATCAACAACGAAAAAATCACACCTGATTTAAGCTGGTCACATCTTGAAATCCTAGCCATGAGCAAACTGGATGTAAAAAGCCCGTCTAAGTTAATGACTGAAATTTACTATCCAACAAAACCTAAAGTAGTTCCGGTAGCTAAAATTCCTGTTTACAGGCCTGCCACTACCGATCCGACAGTAGCAAAACCTGCTGAAACGCCTAAAACGCCTACAGAAGAAGAACAGTCAGAATTCTAAAATAATCGAGGTTAATTAAACCTTTTGTTCAAAATTCATTCTAACACCATAAATAACGGAATTTGGCAGACGAGAAGGAATTTATTCAACTATTATTAAATCCTGCAACGCAAAATACCGCGTTTCAAAAGCTCGTATCTGATTATCAAAAACCGCTGTATTCCCATATTCGAAACATTGTTCTGAATCACGACGATACAGATGATGTTTTACAGAATACTTTTGTAAAAGTCTTTCAGTATTTAAAAAACTTCAAGGGAGAAAGCAAGCTTTTTTCCTGGATGTATCGAATTGCAACCAACGAAGCTTTGACCTTTTTAAGTCAAAAAGCTAAACTGAACGGAATAACTTCTGAAGCACTACAAAATAAAGCCATCGACAATTTAAAGGCCGATGTTTATTTTGAAGGAGACGAAATTCAGATCAAACTTCAAAAAGCGATTGTAACCTTACCGGAAAAACAGCAATTGGTTTTTAAAATGAAATATTTTGAAGAATTAAAATACGAAGAAATCGCTGAAATTCTGGGAACTTCAGTCGGCGCTTTGAAGGCATCCTATCATCACGCAGTAAAAAAAATTGAAATATATGTTACCTCAAATTAAACCTTTTGTAACAACAACTGTCTTATAGCTACTATGAAAACATTTAAATTAGAAAACGAACCGAAAATAAAAACCGGGTTTAAAACTCCGGAGAATTATTTTGATGCTTTTTCAACAAAGGTTTTACAGCAAATAAACGAAGAGAAAGAAGTAAAAGTAATACCGCTTTACAAGCGTAAAAAAACACTTTCGATTGCGGCTGCCGCAGTTGTTTTTGCAGCTTTACTGATTCCTGTTATCAACCATTACAATACATCCAAAGATCTTGACGAGGATACTCTGGAAACCTACTTATCCTATCAGTCCAACTTAAATCAATACGATTTGATTCGTGAACTGGACACAAAAGACATTGATAAACTTGGTAAAAATGTTGCTCTTGAACAGGAAACTCTTGAAGACATCTTAGCTACCAACCCTAATATTGAAAATTTAATTTCAGAATAAAACTAAAATTTCAAAAGATGAAAATTAAAAATATACTTCCGATACTTCTATTCTTTATTACATTCTCCTTTTATGCACAGAATGACAAAACAGACGAAAAGCGGGAAAAGATTAAAGCTTATAAAGTTTCTTTTTTAACAACAGAACTGGAGCTCACCTCGACAGAAGCCGAGAAATTCTGGCCCATTTACAATACATACGATGACAAACAATATGAATTGCGTCACGAAAAAATGAAAATGTATTTGCGCAAACTAGATGACGATAACATTAGTACCATGTCTGAAAAAGAAGCAGCTTCACTCTTGTCACAAATGGAAAGCGCAGACAAAGAATTATATACCCTGAGAGACAAATACAACAGCAACTTAAAGAAGATCCTTTCTGCTAAGAAAATCTTAAAGCTTAAAAAATCAGAAGACGACTTTAACCGTAAATTACTAAAACAATACAGGGACAAAGCCAATAAAAGCTAATCCTCTATCAAACAACAGCAACAAGAACCCTAAAAAATAATACTTACTTTATTATTTTATTTAGGGTTCTTGTTATTTTAAACAATTAGCATAAGTGGCAAAAGCTAAACATACCCTTTCTTTACTAGTCTACCAAAGGAAAAAAACTTTATAGAACAGTAAAACTAGGCTGATAACTGGAGGTTCTAAAAAAAAACAACTCTTGTGCTCCTACTCCATTCGTTTTCTTTAGTGTAAAAATAATTCCATACCTCCCTCCTACTACAACACCAGCTGGTACTCTAACGGAAAAACGACTGTACTCATCGATTATTACACCAGAATCAGCTACAACAGACGGTAAACTAGGGCTTATAAATGTAACTTCATAAATATCCATGGAACCTGGTCTAATGTTCTCCTTATAAGGATTGTTATTCGCCGAGAATGTTATTGTTGTTCCAACCTGACCCTGACTCGGCCAAAAAGAACTAAAAATTACTTCATCATCATTCATCTCTTTTATATTGTTCTTTAAAGACTTACTATACCATGATAACATAAGTCAATTATTATTACTATTCAAGCATTACATTTTACAATATTGTTTGTTAAAAATTTGGTTATCTAATAAACTGGGAGATTAAAGCTGTTCTGACAATATGAACAAACTTTTTTTCCTTGTGCCAAAAAACAAGAAATGCAAACGAAAAGTATATCATCCATTACTTCATTTAGTACTATTCTAACTTATTATTAAAACCATATTCAAAAACAATATTCTTTATACAACGGTGAAAAAAAAATTATGAGGAGAGGTTCTAAACAAAAGCGGTACACCCGCTCCTGTGGTCTTTACCAGGGTAAAAACAATAACATACCGCACTCCCGCAAATAAACCCGGAGGAACTACAACAGAAAAACGACTATAACCTACAGCATCCAATATCAAAGCTGAATGAGTAACAACAACAACGTATGGCAGCCCGATAGTTATAAACCGCACATCAACAATGGTCAAAGACCCCGGGCGAATATTCTCTTTATAAGGGTTTTCATCGGCCGAAAGCACAACTGTTGTTCCAATCTGGCCCTGAAGAGGCCAAATCGAAGTAAAAATTACATCATCATCCATGGTATTACAGTGCTGTTTTCCCAAGACTTTCTACAAATACTATAAGCCTTTCATTACTAGTATTCAAACCTACAATTTATAACCTTGTTAGCTTGAAAATTTGGTTCTCTCTTAAGTTCGGGAGATTAAAGTTGCTTTGGATGGATGTACAAACATACTTTTTTCTTTCAGAATAAAAAAATAAATCATAAAAAAAACCTTACAATTCAACAACTGTAAGGCTACCTCTTTATTCCTTAGACCGGCTTTCTACTACAAACGTACCTTATTTATAAAAACGATCATGCGTATTTTATCGAAAATTCAATCGTACCAATTTATTATAACCGGCAGCAATTGCCGTATTTCTATTCAAAAAACGAATGGTAAACAATTTTGTATCCGTTGATAATTGCATCCAGTTCTCTCCACCATTTTGCGAATACTGGATTCCTTCAGAACCTACACAAATAATTTCTTTACCATTTCCACCCGGAACGTATTGCACACACGAAGCATATCCAAATCCCATACCCTGCCCAATTAGCTGCCAGGTTTTTCCTCCGTCAGTAGTAAAGGCTTTATTATCCCTTTTTTGTTCCGGAAATTCATAATCACCACCAGCGATAAATCCGTGTTTTGAATCGTAAAAATCGGCTGTAAAAATACCGGTCATTGTTTTTCCCTGTACAATTGGTGTTTCAACTGCTTTCCAGGTTCTTCCTTTGTCCGGCGAATAAAAAACACGTGCCTTTTTTCCCCCTGAAACCAGCCAGGTATCATTTCCTTTTATTACTATATTAGAATTACTGGCTGCAAAAGCGGCTTCACCCTCTGCATTGGTTGGTAATTTATCCGATAAAATTTTCGTCCAGGTCTCGCCACCGTCACGCGTAACGATAATAGAAAAAGTATCTTCTGTAGGATCGCCAATCGCAATTCCTTCTTTATCGTTCCAAAACTGCATACTATCGTAAAACACCTTCGAATTTACTTCTTTGTATACTAATTTTACTTTCTGAGTTTTTTTAGACACCTGATAAAGCAATGCAGGATTTCCTACACTCAACAAAAAAATATTGTTTGCATTCTGAGCAATACTTCTAAATTCCAGATTCAAAGTATCACGGTAAATATGGTCTTCAAATTTTTCTTTTTTATTCAAATCATAAAACCCAAAACGGGAGTTATCAGCTCCATACCAAATTTTATTTTTATCGATTGAGATCGCTCTGATGCTAATTTTATCCTGAAACAAAGTATCTATCTGAATTGATGTAAAACCCGTGTTAAAAATCCCATTACCATTATGATTCAAGGTTTTAAAAGACATTAACAAAATAAAAGCACCAAAAAAGAATATTACTTTTCTCATAAAATTAGTTTTTTAGCGCTAAAATACAATTATTTATAACACTTGAAATAAGTTTCGCTTTTTTTTCTGGCACAGTAATTGGATACCTCAAAATAGTAATCATAATACGATTTAAAAATGAAAACGAAACTACTTTTTATAGCCCTCCTGGCAATAGGCTTGAGTTCTGTACCCGTACAAAGCCAAACTACCGTTTATGCAAAAAATTCAGATATAAGCGATAACCTAGATTTAAGAGCTGTTGCTTCTATCTTCGGAGAATCGGCTAATCTACAGGATTTTGAAAGACGTTTAAATGACTCGAAATATCAAATTTCAAATCTTGATTTAAACGATGACAACCAGGTGGATTATTTACGTGTAATCGAATCTGTAGAAAACAGAACTCACGTAGTAATTATTCAGGCGGTTTTAGATCGTGATGTTTTTCAGGACATCGCTACAATCGATGTAGAAAGAGACAATTACAACAGGGTGAATGTACAAATTGTTGGGAACAGCTACTTGTATGGTGCCAACTATATTTACGAGCCTGTTTACAATGTAGCTCCAGTAATTTACACTTCGTTTTGGGTAACCAATTACAGACCGTATTACTCTAGCTGGAGTTGGAATTACTATCCTAGATATTACTATGCCTGGAGACCTTACCCAATTTACAGATACAGAAACAACATCAATCTTTGTATTAATGTGAACAATAGCTACAACTATGTAAATACAAGAAGAAGTTACAGAGCTCCGGTTATCTATGAAACAAGACGCACGTACGGTTACGAAACCAGACGTCCTGATTATAGTTTTGCGCAAAGAAATTCGAATGTTACTAACAGATATGATTTAGATCAAAGACGTGTTACTACCAGAGATTATGGAAGAAATCAAAATACATACACGACAAACAGATCCAATTCGGATAGAGTATCTACTACAGACAACAGAACCTCAACCAGAAATTATGGAGAGAACCGAACAACATCTGACAGAAATTACACTACAAACAGAACCTCTTCTAACAACAGAGATAATTCAGGCATAAGCACAAATCCTGTAAGAGTTGAAAATACAGGCAGAAGAGATTATGGTCAAAACAATTCGAATGTTTCCAGAGGAAATTCGCAAAACTATGGAACTACAGAAAGGGTTTCGACTCCTTCAAGAAATGAGTCTTCCAGAAGTTATTCAGAAAACAGAGGAAATTCAGAGAGACAGAGTTCGCAAAACACACAACGTTCCGAATCTCCAAGAGCAAGTCAGGAATCCAGAAGCAGTGAGCCACAAAGAGAGAGTGGTTCCAGCGGAAGAAGTTACGGTGGTAGACGAATTTAATCCCCAGTTTCCAATCTTATATAAAATGAAAAGCACAATTTAACGATTGTGCTTTTTTTTATCTTTTTAGTTATAATTGAGGTTAGTTTATTATAAAACGCTAAATTTGCAACCGTCTTTTATAAAAATATACATGAGCGCATCGCATAAAAACTTACATAGTAAGTTGTCTATAGGGGGTTTACTGATAACATTAGGAATTATTTATGGAGATATTGGTACTTCTCCATTGTATGTAATGAAAGCCATTCTTGGCGATTACGCCATTAATTCTGATATCGTTCTTGGTGGAATTTCATGCGTTTTCTGGACTTTGACGCTTCAGACTACAATAAAATATGTACTGATCACGTTAAGTGCCGACAATCATGGTGAAGGCGGGATTTTTGCCTTATATGCACTGGTTAAAAAGACTAAAATTCAATGGCTCATTGTCCCCGCAATTATTGGAGGAAGTGCCTTATTAGCTGATGGAATTATAACCCCTCCAATTTCTATTTCTTCGGCTGTAGAGGGAATCCGGGCATTTTATCCGACTATGCAAACGGAGACTATTGTTTATATTGTTATCGCAATTTTATTCATTCTTTTCACCATACAACAATTTGGAACCAAACTAGTTGGAAAGTTCTTTGCTCCAATGATGCTGATCTGGTTTGCAATGTTGGGAACTCTGGGAACAATTCAAATTCTAAAATTTCCTGAAGTAATTAAAGCGGTAAATCCGTATTATGCTTATCATTTACTATCCATTCATCCTGACGGTTTCTTTGTACTTGGTTTCGTGTTTTTATGTACAACGGGTGCCGAAGCTTTGTACTCTGATATGGGACATTGCGGAAGAAAAAATATCAGAATTAGCTGGGTATTTGTAAAAACCACTTTGGTTTTAAACTATTTCGGACAGGCTGCTTACTTAATCCATCATGAAGGAAGTACACTGCAACAACTGGGTGGAGAAAATGGAAATCCCTTTTATTTGATTATGCCACACTGGTTCCTTCCATTCGGAATTGTGGTAGCTACTTTGGCAGCGGTAATTGCTTCTCAGGCACTTATAAGCGGATCATTTACTTTGATCAACGAGGCTATGCGACTGAACTTCTGGCCAAAAGTTAAAATTAAATACCCTACCGAAGTAAAAGGACAGTTATATATTCCATCGATCAACTGGTTATTGTTTTTTGGTTGTGTTGGAATTGTTTTACACTTTGAGAAATCAGGAAATATGGAGCATGCCTATGGTCTTGCCATTATTCTGTGTATGATCATGACAACCATTTTACTGAATTACTATCTCATCATGAAACGTGTAAAATTGTACCTGATGGTGCCGTTAATCACTATCTATTTACTGATTGAGTTTAGTTTCCTGATTGCTAACATTACTAAATTTGCCGAAGGCGGTTACGTAACTTTAATTATTGCGATTGCCTTAATCTCTATCATGACAATATGGTACCTGGCTAAGAAAATCAACAAAAGCTACACCAAAATCATCAAAATTGATGACTATAAAAAGGTATTGATGGAACTAAGCGAAGACTTATCGATACCAAAATACGCTACTCATCTGGTTTATATGACTAACGCTAATCGTGTTGATGAATTAGAGGAAAAAGTAATCTACTCTATTCTACAAAAGCGTCCAAAAAGAGCTGATATTTACTGGTTTGTACACGTAAACATTTTGACGGAACCTTACAAAACACAATACAAAGTTACCGAAATCGCTAAGGACGACATTTACAGAATCGATTTTAATTTAGGATTCAGAGAGCCTACAAAAATCAATTTAATGTTTAGAGAAGTAATTCGCGATATGGTAAAACGTGGCGAAGTAGACATCACCAGCCGTTACGAGTCTTTGAACAAAAACAATATTATTGGAGACTTTAAATTTGTTTTATCAGAGAAATTCTTATCTAACGACAACGATCTAAGATGGCATGAAAACATTATCATGAGTTCTTATTTCTTCATTAAAAAACTGAGTTTATCTGAAGAAAGAGCTTTTGGTTTAGACAGTAGCTCCGTAAAAATTGAGAAATTCCCGATGGTGCTTCACGCTCCTGAAAATATTGGACTGACACGTATTACGAAATAAATCATTCCAAAACATCATTAAGAAACACTCTTTTAAACTTTATTAGAGTGTTTTTTCTTTTAAAAAGAAGTTAAATCAACAATCAAAATTAAAAATTTAACTTTCAATCAATTAATAGTACCTTTGCAACTCAAATAATTAAAATGAGATTACACAGAAATTTAGTTTATACTACCATCGATTCTTTAAATGCTATTTTCAATGAAGGAGAATATGCAGACAAAGTGGTAGCCAGAGCCTTAAAAAAAGACAAACGTTGGGGAAGTTCCGACAGGAAGTTTGTTGCTGAAACGATATACGAAATTGTTCGCTGGAAGCGACTATATGCAGAAATTGCAGAAGTAAAAGAACCATACGACAGAGATAACTTATGGAGAATGTTTGCGGTTTGGGCAGTTTTGAGAGGATATCCTATTCCGGATTGGAGACAATTGGAAGGAACTCCTGAGAGAAAAATAAAAGGCCGTTTCGATGAGCTTTCTAAAGTTAGAGCTCTAAAAGAATCTATTCCGGACTGGATGGATGAATTAGGAGTAAAAGAATTAGGAGAGAAAGTTTGGGCAAAAGAAATTGCTGCTCAAAATCAGCCGGCTAAAGTTATCTTAAGAACCAATACGCTTAAAGGTACCAAGGAAAACTTGAGAAACACGTTGATGGATTTAAATATTGAAACGGAATATTTAAAAGATCAGCCTGAAGCTTTAGTTTTAAAAGAAAGAGCCAACGTATTCTTAACAGACGCTTTTAAACAAGGACTTTTTGAAGTTCAGGATGCCAACTCACAATTAGTAGCCGGTTTTCTGGATGTAAAACCCGGAATGCGCGTGGTAGATACCTGTGCAGGAGCGGGAGGAAAAACATTGCACATTGCTTCTTTAATGGAAAACAAAGGGCAGTTAATTGCAATGGATTTGTACGAAAGCAAACTGAAACAATTGAAATTAAGAGCCAAAAGAAATGGTGCTTTTAATATCGAATACCGTATTATTGATACTACAAAAGTGATCAAAAAATTACATGAAAAAGCAGACCGTGTTTTAATCGATGCGCCTTGTAGTGGTTTGGGAGTTTTAAAACGAAATCCTGACTCTAAATGGAAACTGCAGCCTGAATTTATTGATAACATTCGAAAAGTACAGGCAGAAGTTCTGGAAAGCTATTCGAAAATTGTGAAACCGGGTGGAAAATTGGTCTATGCCACTTGCTCCGTTTTACCATCGGAAAATCAGGAACAGGTAGAAAAATTCTTAAAGACAGAAATCGGAAAGCAATTTACTTTTATTAAAGACCGCAAAATACTAGCGTCAGAATCTGGATTTGATGGATTCTATATGGCTTTATTGGAACGAAAAGTAACTAATTAATTTTTTTCACATTCCAAAAAATAAAATCCCAAATTCCAAAAGCTACTGTTGGAATTTGGATTTTTTTCTATTGTTTAAGACTGGTCAATTGGACACATATCTGGTGAAATCAAACAAAATGATGGAATATTGCCACATGTTGGCGGTTGTGTTAACTGCTTAGCACATCGCAATTGATAGCCATTTAAATAATAAATAAAATCACCGCCTTTAATTTGCTTTAATTCGCTTTTACTTAATTGCTCAACATTTGTTAGATTTAAGATAAATTTCATAATTATTAGGTTTTAAAGTTAATACCTTATAAATATAGCCAATTTTTCTTACTTTCAGCAAAGTATTTTTTTACACCAAACTAGGCTTACGCAACAGTTTTCCGTTCTCATTTTCTTTGAATTTCGGAACAAAAACAATTTCCTTTGGCTTTTCGTATTTACCTAATACATCAAAAAAATCAGAAGCAAACTCTTGTTTTTCTCCTTCAATCACCAAAATTAGTTTTTCTCCTAAAGTAGTATCCGGAACTCCGGTTACAAAAAACCTGCTGTTTATCTTCCCTATCAGTTTACTTTCGATTTGCTCCGGAATTAACTTTACTCCTCCACTATTCACTACATTGTCAATTCTTCCTAAAAATACAAACTGATTTTCATTAACCAGCTCCACCAGGTCATTTGTAACGATAGGCTCATTAGAAACAGAAGCCAGATGAATTACCAAACAGTCACGATCATCCTTGTCGATTTTCACATTTGGAAGAATCGAGAATTCCTTTTCTCCCACTCTTTTGGCAGCGATGTGTGTAATGGTTTCCGTCATCCCATAGGTCTCATAAATCTCGGTCTTTAGCGGAAGTAATTGTTCTTCAAGCGCACTATCGATCTTAGCACCACCGATAATGAGTTTCTTCACATTTTTCAATTCTTCAACAGAATTTTGAACCTGTAAAGGAACCATGGCAACAAAATCATACTTAGTTTTGTTTAAAGCCAAAGGGGCCGTGCTTGGCGAAACGACATCAATATCCAACCCCAAAATCAGGCTTCGAACCAACATCATTTTTCCGGCTATAAATTGCACAGGCAAACAAAGCAGTGCTTTATCTCCGGGCTTCAATCCGAAAAAATCACCTGTTGCCAAAGCGGACTGAATCATCGCCTGTTTTTCGAGTCGTACTAATTTTGGAAGTCCGGTCGTGCCAGAAGTTGTCATTTCAATAAACTCTTTCTTATCGAACCAATCCAGCAAAAACTCACCAATAGCTTTTTCATATACATCTCCTTCTTTGATGTAACTGTAACCTATGCGGCATAAATCTTTCCCATTTAAATGATAACCATTTAACTTAAAGTAATTATGGACATTTTTATGTGTTAATTTTGACATGACTGTGTGTTTTAATTTAAAGATTTTACAACATTTATTTCCCCCGTTAATTTTTCTTTCCAGTTACTCCAATTGTACTTCTTACTAAAAATAAAAAGCAGAACAGGATAAACTACAACTACCGGTAATAGCACATCTACACCGGCCGAAGGCTCTGATATATCAATAAAAAGTGAATGCGTTTGAAAAACCGACCAATCGGACGTTACCAACAAAGCTCCTACTAAATTATTAGCAGCATGAAAACCCAATGCCAGTTCCATTCCCTCATCCATTAAGGTAATCACTCCGAGAAACAAACCGGTTCCGATATAGTACACCATCACGATATACCCCATCTTTACCACTTCAGGATTAAAGACGTGCATCGAACCAAATATAACCGAAGTCATCAGTAAAGGAAACCACCTGTTTCGTGCTAAATTAGCAAATCCCTGCATAAGATACCCTCTAAAGACATATTCTTCGGTAGAGGTTTGTATCGGTATTAACACCGTTCCGATTACCACTAAAATTAAAAAAGGTATCCATTTAAAATTCCACACGAAACTCTCGGGAGAACTAAAATACAATACCACAAAACTCAAAACAGAGAACAAAGACCATAATAAAAAAGAAAAACCAACTCGTCTCCAATCTACTTCTGCCCTTGAAGTAGTGACGGATAAAAGAGTCTGACGGTGCATATATTTCACCACATAATAAATCCCCACAAAAGCAAAAGCAAAGGAAATCATCACCAGAAACAAGGTCAAATTGGGTTCAAACATTTTCATAACCGTCGCATCATTAGAAGGAAACCCCTTGCCGGAAATCCAACTCTTATAAAACACTGCAAGAGAAAAAGGAATCTGACCAATAAAAGATGCTATAATAATTACAACGGACCCTAAAAGATACAACCAGAACTTATTATGAGGTTTAATTCCTTGTTCTAAAAACATATTGATAATAATTTAAAAAATGAGAATTCGATTTAATAACTAAATCTTATTTTTGGCACTGCTAAAATACCTATTTCGGTTTAATTATCTTACAACATTCTAAATATAACAAAATGATACAAATTTATCACAACCCACGTTGCGGAAAATCAAGAAATTGCCTGGCTTTTATTGAAAACACAAAACAGGAATATCAAATTATCCCTTATCTGACCGAAACGCCGAACTTTAATGATTTAAAAAAACTTCTTGAAAAACTAAACCTTAAACCGCTGCAATTGATTAGAATTAAGGAAAAAATCTGGATTGAAAATTACAAAGGAAAAGAACTGACCGATGATCAGATTATTGAAGCTATGGCCGAAAATCCTATTTTGATCGAACGTCCGATTGTTATAAAAGATGACAAAGCAATCATTGGCAGAGATCCGGATTTAGTGGCTTCTTTTTTAGATCAATTATAAAGAACCGTATTAACAAATTTTTGTGATTTTTCTCTTTAAACCAAAAGTTACATTTGCCGTCTAAAGAACAAAAGAAACCAAAAATCACAATGAAGAAAATCAAATTTGCTGTATTGCTTGTATGCCTATTTACAAGTTTGTACAACTATGCACAACAGGCACCTCCTGCCAGAAACAAGGTAAAAGTTACCGGGAAAGTTCTCGAAAAAGTAAGCAAACAACCTCTTGAGTACGCTACTATTTCGATCACAGCCCCAAATGACACCAAAGTTATAGCTGGCGGAATCACCAATCCAAAAGGAGAGTTTGATGTGGCTATTGCCCCGGGTACTTACGATATAAAAGTTGAATTTATTTCGTTTAAACCTACTTTTATTAAAGGAAAAACAATTTCCGGAGACACTGCTTTAGGTGTCGTAAGTTTATCCGAAGACGCTGCGCAATTAAGTGAAGTTGTCGTTCGTGCCGAAAAATCAAGTGTCGAAATAAAACTGGACAAAAAAGTTTACAATGTTGGACAGGATATGATGGTCAAAGGCGGAACAGTAAGTGATGTTTTAGACAATGTTCCTTCTGTTTCTGTTGATTCTGAAGGAAATGTAAGCTTACGAGGCAGTGACAATATCCGAATTTTAATTGACGGACGTCCTTCAAATGCGATCAATGTAGCTGAGGCTTTACGTCAGCTTCCTGCAGATGCTATCGACAAAGTAGAAGTAATTACTAATCCATCAGCACGTTATGATGCAGAGGGAGGATCAGGAATCATCAATATCATTCTTAAAAAAGGAAAAAATCAGGGGTTCAACGGAACTTTTATTGCTTCAACAGGACTTCCTGAAACTTATGGTTTGAGTGCCAACCTAAATTATAAAACCGAAAAACTAAACTATTTCACCACTGCAGGTTACAACTACAGAACCAATGAAGGTATGGGTTTAACCAATACTTCTTATTATAATGCCGATGGATCTCCAAAAGGTTATTTAGATGAAGATCGTGATACCAAAAGAATCCGAAACGGTTTTAATGCCAGAGCGGGTATGGAATGGACAGTTGCTCCTAACACCTTCTGGACAAATGCCATTAATTATCAAAAGAACTCGGGTGAGGATAAAGATTATATTAACTACAATAATTTTGATGCCGCTCATGCTTTTACAGGAACTACCAATCGTTTCAATAATGCCGATACCAAAAGTGAAAACGTAGAATTTACTTCGAACTTAATCAAAAATTTCAACGATAAAGGACACAAACTGACTGCCGATTTATCGGTTTCCAGAAATACAGACGATAGCGACGGGCTTATTACCGCTCTACCTACTTCTAATACCACATTGAATGATCAGGTGCAAAAACAAATACTACTTCAGGCAGATTATGTACTTCCACTAGGAAAAGGAAGTCAGTTTGAGGCAGGGTACAAAGGAAGTTTTGGAGATTTAAACAACGAGTACAACGTTACAAATCTTATCAATGGAAACTATGTTATAGATCCAAAAAAATCAAATACTTTAGAATACAAAGAGAACATCAATGCACTTTATGCACAGTACGGACTGAAAGTCAATAAATTCTCTTATTTATTTGGTTTACGTTGGGAAGACACGAATATTCAAGTAAACTTATTAGACAATAGTATTTTTAACACCAAAAAGTACAACAACTTGTTTCCAAGTGCTTTTGTTAGTTATGAAATTTCAGATCAGAGTAACTTCACTGCCAGTTATAGTAAACGTTTATCCAGACCGAGAGGACGTTTCATGAATCCGGCTCTTAATTACGCCAGTAACATTAACATTTTCCAGGGTAATCCTGACTTAGATCCATCATTAACCGATAAATTTGATGTAGGATATATCAAAAGATGGGAAAAAGTGACCTTTAGTTCTTCTGCTTATTTCGAAAATACAAAAGATGTTTTCAGCTTTGTCAGAACTCCAAATGGAGATAAAGTAGACGGAATTCCTGTTATTTTAAGCCGTCCTATCAACTTAGGAAAAGAGCAAAAATATGGTTTCGAATTCACCTTCAATTACAGTCCGTATAAATGGTGGAAAATAAACAGTAACTTCAACCTTTACAATGTAAAAACAACCGGAGAGAACACGTATACAGACACTAATAATCAAGTGATTGTACAAAATCTGAACAATCAGGCCAACACCTGGTTTGCCAGAATCAGCTCAAAAGTTACATTGCCATATAAAATTGACTGGCAGTTAAGTGGTACCTACAATGGCGCACAAAAAACAGCACAGGGTAAGATTCTAGACCAATTTGGAATGAATACCGCTTTCAGTAAAGATGTATTGAAAGACAAAGCCACAATTGCGTTTAATATAAGCGACATTTTTAACTCAAGAATCATGAGATCGTATACTTACCTTCAAAATGACACCACTCTAGAAAGTCAAACATCTTACGGCGAAATGCAATTCCGTAAACGTCAATTCAATCTATCGTTTACGTACCGTTTCAACAAACCAAAAAGTGACAGAGAAAAACCGGGCGCACCTAAAAATGACGGTGACGGCGGAGGAGAATTTCCTGGATAATCTCACTTAAAATCCAAACTAAAAAATCCAAATTCCAATTAAGTTTTACAAAATTGGAATTTGGATTTTTTTTGATTTTGGAATTTGAATATTGCTTATTAAAATTTCATTTTTTAGCATAAAAAAAGGACTCGCAAAACGAGTCCTTTTTATTGAAATCAACTAAAATTTAAGCTGATTGTTCTTGCTTTTTCTTTGCTCTTTTCTCTTTGAACATTTCCCAGCTAGCACCCGTAACCCAATAAGATACGAAACCAACTAAGAAAAACATCAACCAAAACCCTATAGTTAGTATGGTCAAGAAAAGTAAAAAACCTAAGTACTGTGAAAATTCAAACATGTTTTCCGGAATTTTTGAATGTAAGGACAAATGTAAGCCTTATATTTTTCGTTACCAATAAAATCCAAATCAATTTTCTGGAAATAACATTTATGCTTATATTTATACTCATTTTAAATAAGCTTTTTTTCTTATGGATAACCGCCATTTTACTGAACAATCTCATGCACAAGAACATGAGAATCTTCAGAAGCTAATTCCTGCTGTCCGCTGTATCTTTTGTCCCGAACCCCGGTACAAAAGGATGCCGCTCCCATCAGGGCTAGTCCATTCCTTTTCATAAGAAATTTCAGTTTTCAGCAAACATTTTACATTTTACAGATAACTTTTTACACTTTACAAATAACTTTTTACATACAACATAATGAAATACAGAATAGAAAAAGACACGATGGGTGAAGTTCAGGTTCCGGCAGATAAGTACTGGGGAGCACAAACGGAACGTTCCAGAAACAACTTCAAAATTGGTGCAGCGGGATCTATGCCACAGGAAATCATTGAAGGCTTTGCTTATCTTAAAAAAGCAGCTGCTTATGCCAATTACGATCTGGGCGTTTTACCAATCGAAAAAAGAGATGCCATAGCAGCCGTTTGTGACGAAATTCTTGAAGGAAAACTAGACGATCAATTTCCTCTTGTCATCTGGCAAACTGGTTCGGGAACACAAAGCAATATGAATGTGAATGAAGTAATTGCCAATCGCGCACAAGTACTGAAAGGATTTAACATTGGAGAAGGCGAACAATTTATAAAAGCAAACGACGACGTCAATAAATCACAGTCTTCTAACGATACTTTTCCAACCGGAATGCATATTGCTGCTTACAAGATGATTGTTGAAACCACCATTCCGGGAGTTGAAAAACTACACGCTACTTTGGTAAAAAAAGCAACCGAATTTAAGGATGTGGTAAAAATCGGTCGTACACATCTTATGGATGCTACCCCCCTAACTCTTGGGCAGGAAATTTCAGGTTACGCCGCTCAATTGTCTTTTGGATTAAAAGCCCTGAAAAACACCTTAGCGCATTTATCTGAAATCGCTTTAGGCGGTACAGCAGTTGGTACCGGATTGAACACTCCAAAAGGATATGATGTAAAAGTAGCTGAATATATTGCAACATTTACGAATCATCCCTTTGTTACTGCCGAAAACAAATTTGAAGCTTTGGCTGCACACGATGCAATTGTGGAGACTCACGGGGCTTTAAAACAATTGGCAGTTGCTCTGAACAAAATTGCAAACGATGTGAGAATGTTAGCATCAGGACCACGTTCAGGTATTGGTGAAATTCATATTCCGGAAAACGAACCAGGATCGTCTATCATGCCCGGAAAAGTAAATCCCACCCAATGTGAAGCTCTAACCATGGTTTGCGCTCAGGTGATTGGAAATGATATGGCAATCGCTGTTGGCGGAATGCAAGGACACTATGAACTAAATGTTTTCAAACCGGTTATGGCAGCCAACTTTCTGCAATCGGCAAGATTATTAGGAGATGCCTGTGTTTCGTTTGATGAGCATTGTGCACAGGGAATCGAACCCAACTACAAACGTATTAAAGAACTGGTAGACAATTCACTGATGCTGGTTACAGCTTTAAACACCAAAATAGGCTACTACAAAGCTGCCGAAATTGCTCAGACCGCTCACAAAAACGGAACTACACTTAAAGAAGAAGCCGTTCGTTTAGGATACGTTAGCCCGGAAGATTTTGATGCCTGGGTAAAACCGGAGGAGATGGTCTAGATTTTAGATTTTAGATTTTAGATTTTAGATTTTAGATTTTAGATTTTAGATTTTAGATTTTAGATTTTAGATTTTCTCTATAAAAAAATCCATTCGCTGTGCGAATGGATTTTTTTTTAGAGAACTGAATACTGTGACTGTATACTAATTCCTCTTTCTATTTTCCGTCTACATAATCCTGCAGGTAGCTAAATCGCTCTGTTAGTTTTCCTTTCTCAGTTATTTTAGCACGTTTTAAGATTCCGTCCTTATCACCATTGAAGAAAGCCGGAATTACATGTTCCATAAATTGCTCTCCAAAACCTTCACTTGCATCTTTCGGAATTTCACACGGTAAATTATCAACCGCCATCACTGCTACTGCCGCTGGATGAAAAAGATCCACTTCTATATCTTCTAAAGGAAAATAACCGTACAAAGGATCGGCAATTGTCGAAGATCTCAACGTACAGGCAATTGGTCCGTTAACATCACAAGAAATATCAGCAACAACTTTTAACTTGCAGTCGTTCGCATTCAGCATTTCACGTGTTAAAATCATTGGTGCTCCCGTTGCATAAAAATGACCTGCGAAATAAATATCCGTTACTTTTGTAAATTTTTCAAAATCAGAAACATATTCCTCCGGATACGCTACAAAATCTTTAAAATCAACCACCTGACCATCAATACGCTTATTGTATTCTAAAACATCTAACTGTACATAAATAGCCTGTGCATAATTTTTAGTCAGATAATTATCAACTGTAACCTCTTTTACTTTTATGGCATCCAAAATCTCTTTGGCACCACTCCCTACTTTACCCGTTCCGGTAATCACAAATTTCAAAGCGGGCATGGTAATGCGCTTCAAATGTTTAATTAAAGCCTCTTTTCCGTCAAGTGTTTCTGCTTTCGGCAGCTTAAACAACTCAAACTTTATCCCAAAAGCACGAATTCCGTTGTAAACGCCAACCATTCCGGCATACCTTCCAAAACCAATTAAACGGCGGTTGTGAGCATCTACTATAGTTTCATGATCGTATAAATCTATATTTTTTTCCAAAATAGCCTGTAACAGTTTTCGGTTATAAGGCTGTTTCTTAATAGTATGCGAAAAGAAGAAGTAAGCCTTATTCGGAATCAAATTCTCAACCGGAACTTCTTTTACTCCAAATAATACATCACAATTAGAAAGATCTTCCGTAACTGTGATTCCCATACTCTTATATTGTATATCCGAAAAAATCCTGATATCAGAGCTCTCTACCTCCACTACTGCTTCGTGATACAGCTGTTTCAATTTTGTAAGTTCATTAGGAGCAAAAACAACTCTGCGATCCGGCGGGTTTTTTCTTTCTTTTATGATTCCAAATTTCATTTAAACGGGTTTAAAATAATTATTAATATAACTTTTTACATCTTATTTGTTTCAAATATAACAAATTTAGTTAAAATTTTGTTGAAAAAATACAATTTAGAATGTTTAAAAACCGTTAAAAGCTGACAAACAACCAAATAAATAAACAAATTATAAATTTTTTGTTAAATCTTGATTTTAA
>NZ_CAGKLC010000027.1 GCF_903469665.1 Flavobacterium sp. UGB4466
CCTCCATTCATAACTTTGACCATTATCACTTTGCATTATTGGCAGGTAAGTCAATGTTTAAAATCTAATTTGAATGATAGTAACAAGATAAAACACTCTCAATTTTAGAGTGAAAATTTATCGGGGAGGCTTTTCTGTACCTTAAATTTTTCACGCATTTTTTTATAGAGGTCAAAAGACTTCTCTTTTCTGAAAAAAGGGAAGTGGATTTCTATTGCCTTTTTGAAAATTTACAGCTTACTTTTTTAGACTAATTTTTACAGAATAATCTGTATGTAATACATTGATATCTCATGAACTTCAGTTCAGACCCAATAAATACCCTTGAAAATCTTATTGCTAAAAACAAAACCAAAAGCTTTTCAATCTATTTCATTATTCTTTTGGCGGTTATTGTTTTTTTAATGCTTTTGCCGGTCATTAAAGTTGACATTAGCAGTCAGAGTCGTGGTATTGTTCGCAGTAGAACGGATAATGTACCTGTTGCAACGATGGTTAGTGGAAGGGTGAATTGGATCAATTTAAAGAATAACGCAGTTGTACAAAAAGGAGATACTCTTTTAAAAATTGCCAAGGAAAATCTGGAGAGTGATAAAAGAACTCAGGATACTTTATCAAAATCTGTTTCAGCACTGCTCAGAGATGTTTCAGACCTTTTGCAGAATAAAACAAATCATTTATTGACGACTGCCGCGCGCGAGGATCTATTGAAATTTCAGTCTGGGAAGAATGAACTGCAAAGTAAAATCTCGCAGGCACAAATCAATTATGACCGCAATAAAATTTTATATGATAAAGAAATTATTGCCAAGGCCGATTTTGAAAAACTTGAGTATGAATTACGTTTGTCCAAACAAGCCTTGCAAAGTTTCGTAAGCCAGCAAAAATTAACCTGGGAAAATCAAAAGAGAGATTTAGAAGATCGTTTAAAGAACCTCAATGGTGCTGTCGCTAAGATAAATGCAGAATCAAATAATTATGTTGTTTTGGCTCCAGTTTCCGGAACAATCGAAAACTATTCAGGCATTCAAAAAGGCTCTTTTATAAATGCTTCCCAATCTATTGCAGCCATTTCATCGGCAGATCATCTTATTGTCGAATGCAATGTTTCTCCCAATGATATTGGTCTTATTAAGAGAAATCAGAAAGTCAAATTTCAGTTAGATGCCTTCAACTACAACCAATGGGGGTTGCTGGAAGGAAAAGTGATTGATGTTGATCGTAATATCACGCTGCAAAACGATCTGGCTTTTTTTAAGGTGCGATGCGCCTTAAATTCAAGAACCTTACAACTTAAGTCTGGTTACGAGGCCAACATTTCTAAAGGAATGACCTTAACAGCAAGATATATAATTACCCGAAGAAGTTTGTTTGATTTGTTGTTTGACAAAATAGACAATTGGTTAAACCCAAAACAAATAACAAATAGCAAATAAAATGAGTTCAATAAAAATAAAACAACATGATGTTAAAGATTGTGGTGCTGCTTGTCTGTCTTCTATTGGAAGTCATTTCAACGTTAATCTGCCTATAGCGAGAATACGCCAATTTGCTAATACCGATAAACGAGGCACCAATGTTTTAGGTATCATTGAAGGTGCTGAGAAAATGGGCTTTACGGCCAAAGGCGTCAAAGGCGGTTTCGATGCCTTAGATAAAATTCCGCTTCCGGCAATTGCACATATTGTCATAAAAGAACAGTTACAGCATTATGTGGTAATTTATAAGGTAGAAAAATCTAAAATCACGGTCATGGATCCGGGTTTAGGCAAAATGGAGTACTATACCTTCGAAGAATTTCAGAAAACCTGGTCGGGAGTATTGATTCTTTTTGCACCAAATGATGATTTTAAAACAGTAAACGAGAAAACGGCGCCTCTAAAAAGATTCTGGGATTTAATTCAACCTCATAAAACGATCTTACTTCAGGCTCTGGTTGGAGCCATTTTGTTCACCGTTTTGGGACTGGCGATGTCTGTTTACATCCAAAAAATAACGGACTACGTTTTGGTAGATGGCAATAGAAAATTGCTTAATTTATTGAGCCTTTCTATGATAGCAATAATTTTACTACAAGCTTATATTGGCTCCAAAAAGAGCGTTTTTGTGATGAAAACGGGACAATTAATCGACGCAAAATTAATTCTGGGGTACTATAAACATTTACTGCATTTGCCACAGCGTTTTTTTGATACCATGCAGATAGGGGAAATTACTTCAAGAATAAGTGATGCGGTAAAAATTCGCTCGTTTATAAACGAAGTAGCCATTGAAATGATTGTCAACCTCTTTATTGTTGTTTTTTCATTTGTATTAATGTTTACGTATTATTGGAAACTGGCGTTGGTAATTGTTTTGGTGATTCCGTTCTATGCCGTGATCTATTTTGTTTTAAATAAATTCAACAAAAAAGTGGAACGAACTATCATGGAGAATGCTGCCGAACTGCAAACACAATTGGTCGAAAGTATTACCCATGTCAGGACTGTAAAGGAATTTGGAATCGAAGATTTCTCTAATCTAAAAACGGAAAACAAATTCGTGAAGCTATTATTTACGACCTACAAATCCGGTTTAAATGGAATCTTTGCAGGAACTTCTACCCAATTTTTAGCTTCGGCTTTTACTATAGTTTTAATGTGGATCGGATCGGGTTATGTAATTGACAGGGCTATTACTCCGGGAGAACTTTTCTCTTTTTATGCGCTGATTGGTTATTTCACTTCGCCGGTTGCCTCTTTAATCAATATGAATAAAACAGCACAGAATGCCTTAATTGCAGCAGACCGACTCTTTGAAATTATGGACCTGGAAAGAGAGGAAACAGAAAATAAAATAGAATTGCAGAAGGAGCATTTAGGAGATATCAGGTTTGAAAATGTCTCTTTCAGATATGGATCCCGTCTGGAAGTTTTTAAAAACTTTAATGCGGTTTTCAAAAAGAATCAAACAACAGCCATAGTAGGAGAAAGCGGCAGTGGAAAAACAACTTTAATCTCATTGCTGCAAAATTTGTATCCTATCAAAGAAGGTAAGATTTATATCGGAGAATATGATTCACAGTTTGTTCATTACCAGAGTTTGCGAAAAGTGATAGGAGTTATTCCGCAACAGCTGAATTTATTTTCCGGAAACATTATCGAGAATATTGCTTTAGGGGATTCGTTTCCGAATATTCAAAGAATTTTAGACTTGTCGAAACAACTGGGAATAACTCAATTCGTTGAGAAATTGCCTAACGGATTCGAAACGCAAATTGGAGAAAATGGAGCTATGTTGTCGGGTGGTCAAAAACAAAGAATTGCCATTGCCAGAGCTCTTTACAAAAATCCTGAGATTTTGTTGATGGATGAAGCCACAGCATCATTAGATACGGCCTCTGAAAAAATGGTAAAAGAGGTGATTGATAATTTTAAAACTCAGGGAAAAACAATCATTGTTATTGCTCATCGCTTAAGTACAATTGCCAACGCAGATACCATATTGGTTATGAAAAACGGAGCGATCGTCGAATCCGGAAATCATTTTGAATTGTTAAATCAGGAATCGGAATATTATAATCTTTGGAGTAAACAAAATTTGGTTTAGATGGGCTTTTAATTAGAACGATTGATTTTGTGCCATAAAAATTTCTTGTACGTGTTATTGTCCTAGCCCTGATAGAAGCGGTATCCTTTTTCTTGCTTCTTTAGCAAGGAAAAGATATAGGCGGATGGTTACTAAGTGCTTCTTAATGTTTTCTCTAAGTTGTTTTGATGCAGTTATTTCTTCAATTTTTTAATATCGGCTTCAATTTCTTTCAGGCTTTGTTCGATTTCTAGTGATTTTCTACTTTCTTTAAATTTTTCAAATTCCTGGGTAGATTTATCCAGAGCCATTTGATGACTAATTTTACCGGCGTGCGACAACAACTCTCTTCCGTTGAGTTGTAAAATACTGTCGAGACGTTCTGCCCAATCTTTCATGTACATGGGGGTTTGCTGTTGAGCCATGGTCTCAGCAAAAGCTAAATATTGCTCTACTAATAAGCCTAGAAGTTTTATTTCATCTTCAGTAAGGTAATTTTTGGCGATGCTAACATCTGTTTTCTGAACTGTTTGATCATTTTTTTTATCAAAAGACTGCATTCCTAATAATGGTAAAGAAGCGTCTACTCTTCGGTAGACTAATTCAGCTGCAGTATTTTGAGAAATTGCCCACAGCAATTTATTTTGCACCATTTTGAAAAATGAAATTGTTTTTTCGTCTTTGGCATCATAATCAATACTTGTGGTATAAATGTCTTTTATTTTTTGGTAGAAGAATTTTTCAGATATTCGAATCTCACGAATGCGTTGTTGCAATTCGTTAAAGTAATTCATGGTATTACCTGATTTAAATCGGTCGTCATTCAATGCGAAACCTTTTACAATGTATTCTTTTAGTCTTTGGGTTGCCCAAATACGAAATTGCGTTCCCTGAAGCGATTTTACTCTGTAACCTACTGAAATTATGACATCAAGATTGTAATGTTTAACATTGTTTTCTTGTGTTTTTCCCTCAATGGCTCCATGTAAAGAGGTTAGTCGGAAATCCCGACATACCACTTTTTCGTCTAGTTCGCCTTCTTTAAAAACATTAATAATGTGCTCCGTAATAGTAGATCTTCCTTTGCCAAAAAGCAACGCAATTTGTGCCTGAGTTAACCAAACTGTTTCTTCTTCAAGTCGTACATCGATTTTAATAGTACCTTCCTGATTTTGATACATAAGTATTTCTCCCGTGTTCATATTTATACTATTCTTTCATAAAATTCGTTCCTATATTCTTTACTTCCGGACTGTTGATGCGCTACTGCAAAAAAATAATCTGGTTGCTAAAGTATTGAATAAAAAGTTAAGATTAGTAGATAAAATGGTAAAGCATGTCAATAGATGTCTATTTTATGAATGAATTTCGCATTAGTTTTGTTGAGTAAATTCTTGCAAAAAAGTATTCTCTAGCCCTGATAGAAGCGGTATCCTTTTTTCTTGCTCCTTTAGCAAGGAAAAGATACTAGCGGATAGCAGGAAATAGCTCCAGAAAAAGAAATTCCCAAATTCAAAAATTCTTCGACTTTGCTCAGGATTACAATAATAAACACCAGAAAACGTTATTTCTAAACTTCGTCATGCTCCAAGGCCATAAAACCTCAGCTTAAAACCTCCCAAAACCCCAACAAAAACTGTATACTGTATACGAAAACGTGTAATAATTACACACTTGAAAATGACGCGAAACCGCTAATTCATTAGAAATCAGTAAAAGAATAATTATGGCATAACGCTTGCAAAATGGCATTAGTATACAATTCTCTCCATTAATCAAAATGTAGTATTGGAGGGAAAGAATTAAATAAGAGCCATTAGAAAGCAATCAAAAGTAATGTCATATGAAAAGTGAAACCTTAACATCAGAACAGTTTTATACTTCAAATCCAGATCTTAATAACCAACAAGCCTTAAACAGTTCCATTTTTCGTATTAGTAACGCCAATGCAACTTCAAATAAAGTAAGCGAACGAACCAAAAGTAAGACGGGGTTGTTTGTATTGGTAAGTACATTTATCCTTATGTTTATTGGAGCTTATACTGCTTATCAGCTGCAATCTGACTTTGATCAGTTTCAGTTGGAGCGAATAAATTCAAGCTGGGGATTCCCTTTCCTGATACTGGCAGGGGCATTGTTTGTGTTTCAGGCCGGAGTTTTTCTGTACAATTTATACTTGTATTTTACTTATAAACCAATTGAGTCTGTTTCGGATGAAATGTTACCAACTTGTACTGTGATTGTTCCTGCCTATAACGAAGGGAAATTGGTTTGGGATACTTTAATGAGTTTGGCAGAGAGTGATTTCCCGGAGCAAAAGATGCAAATATTAGCGGTTGATGACGGAAGTAAAGACGATACCTGGTACTGGATGCAGCAGGCAAAAATAAAATTGGGAGATCGTTTGACGATTTTTCAACAACCTGAAAATAGAGGAAAACGTCATGCTTTACACCGTGGATTCGAATTGGGGACAGGAGAGATCTTCGTTACGGTAGACAGCGATTCAATCGTAAAAAAAGATACTTTAAGAAACTTAGTGAGTCCGTTTGTAGTAGATGAAAAATGTGGTGCAGTAGCTGGAAATGTTCATGTACTGAACAACAAAAAAGCAATTTTACCTAAAATGCTGAATGTAAGTTTTGTGATGAGTTTTGAGTTTATGCGTTCTGCCGAAAGTCAGTTAGGGTCTGTGCTTTGTACTCCGGGTGCAGCAGCAGCTTACAGAAAAACCTCGGTTTTTGCTTGTCTGGACGAATGGATCAATCAAACTTTTATGGGACAGCCCTCAGATATTGGTGAAGATCGTGCCATGACCAATATGATTTTGAGACAAGGGCAGCATGTGTTGTTTCAGAGAAATGCTTATGTATTGACCAACGTGCCGGAAGAATATACGGGATTGTACAAAATGTTTATCAGATGGAGCAGAAGTAATGTGCGTGAGAACATCGCAATGGCAAAGTACGTTTTTACCGATTTCAGAAGTGAATCTAAATTCGGAGCACGTCTTTTATTTGTGAGTCAATCGATGAAAATGATTATGGCGTATCCGTTTATGTTTTTTATGTTCTTTTTCATCGCGGTACATCCGATATTATTTTTAAGTTCTACACTTCTAGCGATTTTAATCGTATCGAGTTTTCCGGTATTGTTTTACACCAAAAGATATAATTTTGCTGATTCACTTTGGGCTTATTCGTACAGTGTTTTTTATACCTTCAGTTTGTTTTGGATTACACCGTATGCTATTGTTACAGCCAATAAAAAAGGCTGGCTGACCCGCGGATTGGCATAGAAAAAAAATATTGTAATTAAAAAAATAGAAATTGATTTGTTTTTTTAGGACTCCTTCTCATCTGAGTGGGAGTTTTTTATTTTTAGAAGAATTAGGAATTGAGATAAAAAATGAATGCGTAAATCTTTGTGTTGTTTTTAACCGCAAAGAACGCAAAGGTTTACGCAAAGATCGCCGGAATTAATAACGTATATAATGATGGTGAAAATCTACTGATCAGTAGGGTGGGAGAATAGGGAAACAAATCTGAATGATTCTTGTGTTGCTTTTAACCGCAAAGAACGCAAAGGTTTACGCAAAGATCGCCAGAATTAATAACGTATATAATGATGGTGAAAATCTATTGATCAGTAGGATGGGAGAATAGGGAAACAAATCTGAATGATTCTTGTGTTGCTTTTAACCGCTAAGAGCGCAAAGGTTTACGCAAAGATCGCCGGAATTAATAACGTATATAATGATGGTGAAAATCTACTGATCAGTAGGATGGGAGGATAGAGAAGCAATCTGAAAAACAGATCATGTTTCAATAAAAAAACCTCTAAAGTTTTAAGTTTAGAGGTTTCAAATATTTTAAAAGTGTAAACGATTATTGCTGCTCTGCAATTGTTGCTTTATTAAGCTTTATAACTCTGATTTTCTTGTTGGTATTATCAGATAAATACAAACGATCGTTCAATTGTGCTACACCAACAATACTTCCAAATGGATTTTGTCCCATAATATCAAGAGCATTTATTCTTGGAGTATAGATTCGATCCTTGAATTCTCCTTTTGGATACAGTCGTAAGTAGTTATTACTCCCTATATTTTCGGATGTAATAGTCCAGTCTTTAGAAAAACTTATGGCAATAGGCTCTGCGGCGGCAAAAACTGCTGTTACGGGTTTTATGGGTTCAGTTAAAGAGGCAGCAGCATTAGTTTTAATAGACTCAATGTTGTAATACAAATAACTTTTAGCATCTCTTCCGGCTACTACTAAATTGCCTGCATCTATATCCATAGCATACACCTCATCCCAACCATTTAAAGTGTTTAATTTAGCAATGGGCTTTAGATTCCAATCACTGCTATCGGTAATTTGGGTAGTTTGAAAAACTTTGATTGAAGTTTGTTTTTCTTTTACGAAGATCAAACCATCTTTAACCACAACACCAAAAACGTGCACAAAAGTATTCCACCACTGACCGTTTCCAACGGTATTGATTCCGGCATTTGTAATCTCATCCAGTACAAAAAGTCTGGAATCGACACTCCCGACATAAAGACGGCCGCTATCTACACAAACTGAAGTAAGTTTGGTAAACGGAATCGTAGTCGCTCCTTTTGTATAAGCCGAGATCGTTTTGATGTAAGCCATAGAAACAGCATCAAAAACTTCTAGTACGTCACCATTACAAACGTATAGTTTATTGTTGGCAACCGTAATTCCTTTAGGATCTAAAGTTCCTGTTCCTGCTCCAATTTGAGCCGCTGTGATGGAAGCTTCTTCCGTTGGAAAGTAATAATCGTATTTTGTTGGTTCACTGCCGTTTGAAGAATCATCGCTACAAGCTGTAAAAAGACAGAGTAGGAGGAATAAAAAAGGTATTTTGTTCATGATAGTTTTGTAGGTTATTTCCATTTTCCTTCTCCTTTATATTTTACTAAAAATGGGTTTTTAGGATCAATTTTGAAAACAGGTTTTTTATAAGATTTACTTAGATAGCTCGTTTTTGTATATCCTTTTAATATATCAGGATCTGTAAAAGGAAGGTCATTGAGATAAATTAAATACTTATAAAGATCAGTAAGCATTTCCTGCTGACCTCCACCTTCACCACTGTTGGCTAAATTACTGCTATGGCTGTAGCCCGAATGATGAGAGTATTCATGTGACCAAACCGACATTTCACCTTGCCAATGGCCAGTCACATAACCGGATTCCCATTGTGAAGACAAAGCTCCTCCTCCCCAGGCAGAACCACCTCCTACCATGGCCATATTCATAGTTCGGCTGTCGATATAAGTATTATAGGCTTGTTCGATTTGGGCTTTGGTCAGATAATCGTAAACACCATCTTTGTCATCAGCATTTCCGTGCCAGTTTAAAGCACCATTTACAGTATTTGTTCCTGCCGCTGCTGCTTGTTCTTTTTTATAACGGTCAAAATTCATAAAAGTGTCATAATACAAAGGATGACTTATAGCGTAGGAGTAGTTAATAATCATAGCGATCGCTTCTTTAGCCAAAACAGGATTCATGGGTAAAAATTTGTTAGGATCATCAGCAGGATTATTAAGGTGATATTGGGTGCTGAATTGTACGAGTCGATTTGACTTGATTCTTTTGAACATAGCAAATAAAGGATCGGTTGATTCTATCGAAAATTCGATTGTTCCCGAAGAGAAACCATCAATTTTATCAATGGTAACAGCCTTGCCATTTTCAAGCTGATAGTCATGAGTTCCGTTTACTAATGGAATTTGATGCGCAGAACGGTGAAAAGCAGGGATAGTTGTAAATTCAAAAAGCAAAAAACGCTTGTCATAGTTCGGTAATTTTGCATACACTTTTACATCTTTAAGTCCAACTGGAGAATAAAGAGAAACTTGTACAGAATCTTTCCCTTTTTGAATGACTTGCATAAGCTGATTCATGCGAAAAAAACGGTCTTTGTTGTCATACATTTTTGAAGAACTTTCACTGTCTTCAAACATGGTCATTGGTCGATTTTCTTTGGGTAAAGTTGTCGCATCAATGGCAGGTAAATAATTTGCTTTGTAGCTGTCACCTTTTGAATCATCATCGCTGCATCCGAATAATATGCCTGCGAAAAAGACAAATGGTAAAAAATAAGAAATGGGTTTTCTCATAGGGTTAGTAGGTTAAATTTGGGGTTATATAAAAAAATAATGTTGTTTAAATAAATTTTTAAGCGTTGTTTTTGAGGCAATTTCGGGCAAAATTAAAAAACTTGTTTGTATTTCATTTGCAGTTTGTAGCTACTGATATCGTTTGTGTAATAATTGGTTGTTTGATTCGTAATCTGCTGCTATCTCAGGATAACATGATCTAAAAAGGGGCTAATATACTCAATAAAAAAGTAATTTGGCTGAAAGAAATTTGGGTTCTACAGTTTAAAAATTGTGCTTTTTTAGAATTTTTGTTTAAAACGAAGATAGGAATGAATTTATCTAAAGACTTTTAAATTGGTGTAAAAGTCTTTAAGTTTTGTGCAGAAAAATGAAGCGCTTGTGATTACTGTCTCGTGCCTTCTACGTCCAAATTCGAATAAATTGACTAGTGCAAAGATGTTTTTGTAGCGAGTTGTTTCCAAAGTTGGTAAAGGGTTGTATGCCAATAGAAACTATTTTTAAAGGTGATAATAAAGCAGGATTCTAAATTGTTTTCTTTTTTTACAAAAAAAACAATAATAAAAGAATGTTCATTCATTTATTGTATTATATTTGTGCTAAAATAATCAGTATGAGAGCAAGAGATGTCGACAAAGAAAAATTAGTAATCGAAATGGCAATTGATCAGATTGTTCAGGAAGGATTTCAGGGTTTTAGTATGAACAAGCTGGCGAAGGCCTGTTCTATTTCTGTTGGCACGCTTTACATCTATTACAAAGACAAAGATGATTTGATTCAAAAAATAGGTGCCATTATCGCGCTGAAGTTTTTTACCAGCACCGTGAAGAACTTTTCGCCTGAAATGTCATTTGAGGAAGGTTTATGGAAACAGTGGGAAAACCGCGCCAACTTTACCATGAAGTATCCCAAGGAAGTTGCATTTTTTGAAATTGTCAAACATTCCCCTCATTCAGAGATCATTCTGGATTCTATTCAGGAGTTTGCAGATTTTAGAAGGATTATGAAAACGTTTATAGACAACGGCTTACGCAATAACGAGCTGATTCCTATGACATTTGAGGCTTTTTGGAGTGTTGCCTATGGGCCTTTGTACACTTTATTGAACTTACATACTGAAGGTAAAAGTATGGGAGGAAAACCCTTTACACTTACTAAGGAAATTATGAAAGAAGCCTTTCAGGCCACTGTAAAAGGACTAAAACCATGAAAAATTATGGAAACAAATTTAAGTACAATACATATTTTTAAAACAAACATTGGCGACAAAGACCCCAATTGTCCCATCCGTCAAAAACTTGACACTCATACAGACATTCAGCAATGGAGCATTGACTGCGAAGATGTTGATTGCGTTCTCAGAGTTGTTTCAGAAACATTACATCCTGAAACTATTATTGATATGGTCACATCCTTTGGCCATGAATGTCAAGAGTTAGACTAAACTAATACATTTTTTAAAGAATGAAAAAAAACACTACAGAAAGCCCGGCTTTCTCGACACACCAAAAAATCATTATTGCGATATTAGCACTTTTGCAGTTCACCGTGATACTCGATTTTATGGTTATTTCTCCCTTAGGAGATATTTTAATGAAAACCCTGAACATGACACCGGCAAATTTTGGTTTTACCGTTTCTGCCTACGCCTTTAGTGCAGGAGCTTCAGGATTACTCGCTGCAGGTTTTGCAGATAAGTTTGACCGAAAGAAACTTTTAATTTTCTTTTATATCGGATTTATTATAGGCACCGTTTTCTGCGCACTTTCAACCAGTTATGTAATGCTGCTTTTGGCAAGGATTGTAACCGGACTTTTCGGAGGGGTAATAGGATCTGTTTCCCTGGCGATCGTAACGGATTTGTTCGTGATTCACCAACGCGGACGTGTGATGGGATTTATTCAAATGGCATTTGCTTCCAGTCAGATTTTAGGAATTCCGGTAGGCTTGTATTTTGCCAATCACTGGGGATGGCATTCGGCTTTTATTATGATTGCAGTTCTGGCGGTATTGATTCTTATTGCTATTATCACTCAGATGAAACCGATCACCAAACATTTAGAAGTGCAGTCAGACAAAAGTCCTTTTTTACATTTGTGGCATACCCTGAGCAACAAACAATATCAGGTTGGTTTTATGTCTATCGCTTTTCTCTCGGTTGGAGGTTTTATGTTACAGCCCTTTGGAAGTGCCTTTTTAGTCAACAATATTCACATCAGTCAGCTCGAATTGCCAATGGTCTTTTTCTTTACCGGACTTTCGGTACTTTTCATTATGCCTTTGGTGGGTAAGTTGAGTGATAAAGTAAGTAAGTTTAAACTGTTTGCGGCCGGATCTATACTTTCGGTTATTATGATTATCATTTACACCAATCTTGGTCCGGTACCTCTTTGGGAAATCGTAGTGTTTACGATGATTATGTTTATGGGGATTATGAGTCGAATGATCCCTGCCACAACATTAAATACAGCTATTCCGGGATTGGAAGATCGTGGTGCTTATATGTCGATTTCGTCTTCTTTGCAGCAGATTGCAGGTGGAATTGCCGCGGTTTGTGCCGGGTTTATTGTTCATCAGAAAACAAAAACATCACCTCTCGAAAACTATGATATTTTGGGATATGTAATTGCGGTAATTACACTTTCGACAATATTTTTGATTTGGAGAGTCAATAAATTGGTGGAATCAAAAGATACTGCTGCTCCTAATCCGGTTCCGGAAATGGCAGAAGTTTAATTTTTTAGATTTCAAATGAAAAGAAAGCTTGTCTGTTAACGACAAGCTTTTTTGTGTATAACCATTTTAGATTGAATTACAATCGAAAAGCAGTTTCTACCTGATCAATGAAAATTCTGAATCTTAATTCAACGCTGATCTAACGGATTCGCTATCGCGAAGACACTGATCAAAACGGATTTTAAAATTAAAAATCTTTCAAATAAGGAAGAATCCGTTTTCATTCGCGTTTTCACGAAGTACACCCGTTTTATCCGTGTCGAATAAAAGGAAGTATTTGAAACAATACTATCTGTTCTTTGTTGCACTGCTAAACCGGAAGTGGATGATTAAGTTTTAATTTTTCTCTTCCAATACAGATACACCGAAAAAGCGTTTATAACAGCCAGTGCCCATAAAATGGGACTGGTGAAAAAGCTCTCATAACTTCTTCCTTCGGGAATTTCAACAAAAGGAACGGTTATCAAAACGTCCAAAAACAATGCTGTTCCCGACATTACTATTCCAAGCGTAAGACCATTGGTGTTGTATTTTTTCTGATAATAGAATTTTGCGCCAATGATGGCATAAAAAATAATAAATACCATAACGATTGCGGCTTGTATTAGAAAATAATCTTTGAGAAGGGAAGTATTACCTAAAAGATAAAAAGAAAAACTAACGCACAACCAAACTATAAATCCTGAAAATATTCCTCTGCTATATTTCATAATCTTATATCAATTTTACTTATATTTTAGTCCAATGTTTTCCGATATAATGCCGATGTAATATGAAAATAGTACAATGCAATTGGACTATATTGAATATACAATCGGTATTAGTTTTAAGAGTTCCAGATTTTGGTCTTGGCAGTTTCTTTTGCGTAGGCGGAAAAATCTTTTGCTTTTCTGCCCAGAATGTTTTCTATATCTGAGGTAATACTGGAATTTCGTCCATCCAAAACCTGTTCAAAAAGATAGTTGATGAGCCAAATATGATCTTCCGGAACCTGATATTCCTGCAAAAGCTGATTGTATTGTTCTAACGATAGTCCCTGAAAGGTAATATTTCGACCACTGGCTTCGGCAATTTCATTTACGGCTTGTTGGAACGTCAGTAATCTGGGACCGGTTAATTCATACGTTTGTCCGTTGTGTTTGTCTTCTAAAAGAGCGACCGTAACCACATCTGCAATATCATCGGCATCGGTAAAAGGTTCCAGTGCTTCTGCCCTTGGTAAGGCGACTATTCCGGCTAATATCGGATCTAAAAAGAAACTTTCACTAAAGTTCTGATTGAACCAGCTCGCACGAATAATGGTCCAGTTTTTGGCAGCCGATTTAACGATTTCCTCACAAAGCTGTGCTTCTTTTTCTCCTCTTCCCGAAAGTAAAACCATTTTTTGTACACCCAATTTTGTGGCAAGACCAGTAAAATTCTGAATAGTTTCTACCGCTGAAGGAATGGCTAAGTCTGGTTGAAAAGTAATATATACCGTATCGATGTCCTGAAGAACAGTTGGCCAGGTTTCCGGTTTTTCCCAATCGAAAGGTAGTTTTTCATTTCGGGAACCCAAACGAACTTCAATACCTTCAATTTGTTCTAATCTTTCGGCTACTCTGCGTCCTGTTTTTCCATTGGAACCCAGAACTAAAATTTTTGTATTTTTCATATCAGTATTTTTTAAAGGATTACTGATACAAAGGTGTTTCAATTAAAACAGATTCATTTGTCGTAAAAGAATTATGATTTGTTTGAAAAGAATTGCTGCCGAACTTCATTTGGGCGCCTACCAAATTTTTTATGAAAGGCATTCGAAAACGAACTCAGACTGTCATAACCCACCTCCCAGGCCGATTCCTGAACTGTTTTTTCGTTGTCACGCAACAGTTCGTAAGCTTTGTGCAGTCTTTCTTCCTGAACGAATTTGAAAACAGGAATGCCAAAAAGTTCTTTAAAATTCTTTTTGAGTTTGTTACTGTTCAAACCTACCATTTGCGATAATTGTGTGATTGATGGCGGTTTTGAATAGCTGTTGGTTACAATTTCTTTTGCTTTGAAAAGTTTGTTTTTATCAATTTCCGAAAGATCAATTTTGGTACCTGTTGCGAGCAACGCATAGAAGTGAGCCAAAAGTTCGTTGACCTGACTTCTTAAAAACAGTAATCTCGTATTGCCGGTGTAGGTGGTATTGAAAATCTTTTGAACCGCTACCTGCATCTCCAAAGTCATATAAAAGGAAGGCCCCTGAACAAAATGTTCCTGCGGATTTAATAATTCCGGAAGATAATTTTCAAAAATTTCTTTCTCGGCCTGAGGCAGGGAATGTAAATGTTTTGGTTTGGTGAAGATGCTGATGGACTGTAGTGGTTTATCTGGTTCTATTTTATGAGAGAACCCGACCTTTTGATTGCCAAAAAAACAAATGGCGAGTCCGGTTGTATTGGTCAGGTATTTAGTCTGATTGTTGTGTTTGATTTCCAGTTCAACATTTCCGGAGCCATAAAAGGCAAAGCCAACAGCATCTCCGTCGATTTCACATTGCTGTATGAAAGTCTTGGAGGTGTTCGATTGTTCGATTAAAACAATAAAATCATTTAATTCTATAATGTCTGTTGTCATTGGTTTTTAAGGATTTGACTCGAAATTGTCTGAAAAGTTACAATTATTTTTAATATGTGCCATTCCTACGGAATTCAAATGCCGTGGTATCATTTTATTCAACGGATTAAAATCCGTTGTTACAATATCGGTCGTTCCTCCGGAACTTTAGGGCGAGAGCCTTTGGCTCGGCCAATTTTGTAGGGATGGATTTTAATCCATCCAAATAATAAATTGGTTTCGAACGTTTGAATTCCGTAGGAATGACCTATGCTAATGGATATAATATGTGCCATTCCTACGGAATTCAAAATCGTGTAATATCATTTTGTTCAACGGATTAAAATCCGTTGTTACAATATGAGTCGTTCCTTCGGAACTTTGCGGAACTTTGCGGAATTTTGATGATGGGTACTTTTTATTTTCGATGGATTAAAATCCGTTGTTACAATATGGAGCGTTCCTTCGGAACTTTATGGGATTTTGGTGATGTGTTTGTTTTTTTTGAACGATTAACATCTGTTGTTACGACATAGACGGTTCTTCGGAACTATTGGGAGAGAGCCCTCGGCTCGACCAATTTTGTAGCAACGGATTTTAATCCGTTGAATAAAAAATTATCATAACAATTGAATTCCGGAGGAATGGCGCATATTAAAAACGCCAATCTACACATTCCAAAACATTGCCTGAATTTTAAAACAAAAAAACCTTCCCAAAAAATAATTTGAGAAGGCTCCTTTTTAAGTAGTCGATCTTGCAACCGACCCACTTTTAAACAAAATAAAGATATAATTGAATTAGTAAGCTAAAATTCCCAGCGCACAAAAGCTTCCATTGCGGCATAACGTGACAAACCTAACTGATTGTACAATTGAGCTGTTTCGCTATTTCGGTCTTCGGCTCTTTGCCAAAATTCTCTGGCATCGGTACCCTGAAAAACAACACCGTCTTTTTGCGACTGATGTTTGAAAATTCCGTGGCGTTTTGCGAGTACTTGATCAGGACTCATGGGTACGGCCATTTCGACCTCATCGATTCCCCATTCCTGCCAGGCACCCCGGTAGAGCCACACCCAGCAATCGTTCATAAAAGGTTTTGGCTTTAGTGTTTTTACAGCTTCAAAGATCGCATCCAGGCATACTTTATGCGTTCCGTGCGGATCGGCTAAATCTCCTGCCGCATAGATTTGATGCGGTTTGATTTTTTCGATTAAATCAATAGTCAGTTGGATATCCTCACAGCCCAAAGGTTTTTTTTCAATCGCTCCGGTTTCGTAAAAAGGAAGTTCCATAAAATGAATCTGTTCTTCCGGTAAACCTACAAATTGACTGGTGGCGCGTGCTTCTCCTTTTCGGATCAGTCCTTTTAAATAGCGAACTTCCGGAATATCAATTTCACTGGCTTTTTTGTTTTTTAAAAAGTGTTCCGCTTTTTTGCAGATGGTTTCAGCTTCGATACTTTGAATTTTAAATTTGTCATTGTAATCACAGACAAATTTGGCAAATCTCAAGGCTTCATCATCGGCAACGGCAATATTTCCGGAGGTTTGATAGGCCACATGTACCTCGTGTCCCTGTTCCTGTAAACGCATAAAAGTTCCCCCCATACTGATAATATCATCATCAGGATGTGGACTAAAAAGCAATACTTTTTTTCGGACTGGTTCTGCTCTTTCCGGGCGATGGGTGTCGTCAGCATTTGGTTTACCTCCCGGCCAACCCGTGATTGTATTTTGAAGTTTATTAAAAATCCTGATGTTAATGTCGTATGCCGGACCTGAATCGGCCAGTAAATCGCTCATTCCGTTTTCAATATAGTCGGCATCGGTAAGCATCAAAATTGGTTTCTTTAATTCGAGTGCCAGTCCTAAAACCGCTTTTCGAATCAGTTTATCGGTCCAGATGATTTTTTCAACCAGCCAGGGTCTGTTGATACGCGTTAGTTTTGAGGATGCTTCTTTGTCCAGTACAAAAACAACCTGGTTGTGTTCCTGTAAAAACGAAGCGGGAATTTGATTGGTCACTTCTCCTTCAACCGATTTTTTAATGATAGTAGATTTTCCTTCTCCCCAGGCCATTAAAATAACCTGTTTGGCTTCCATTATTTTTTTGACTCCAAGTGTAATGGCGGTTCGGGGGGTATTACTTAATCCGGAAAAGTCTCCGCTGGCTGCTACTCTGGTAATGTGATCCAGTGCTACCAGACGTGTTTTGGAGTTTTGTAGCGATCCCGATTCGTTAAATCCAATATGACCGTTTCCGCCGATTCCAAGAATTTGCAGATCGATTCCGCCCAAAGCTTCAATTTTAGCTTCATATTCGTGGCAGTAATCCGCGATTTCTTCTTTGGATAGTTTTCCGTTGGGAATGTGGTAGTTTTCAGGTAAGATGTCTATTTGATCCAGCAACAATTCTTTCATAAATCGAACATAACTGTTAACCGAATCCGGTTCCATCGGATAGTATTCGTCGAGATTGAAAGTAATTACGTTTTTGAAACTTAACCCATCTTCTTTGTGCAAACGGACCAGTTCGGTATACAATCCTTTTGGAGAAGAGCCGGTTGCCAAGCCTAATACACAAGATTCGTTGTTTTTTTGTTTGGATTGAATAAGTGCCGCAATTTGCTGAGCGACTGCTTTAGAGGCTTCCGTTGAATTTTCGAAAACAACCGTATTGATGTTTTCGAATCGTTTTTCGAAACCCGTTGCTTTATCGATGTTACTTTTTATCATTTTAGTTTAGTTTTGACCTTTTAAGATAGTATCCAAAGAAAAAGTATTAGTCTTCGTTTGAAGGTTTTCCTATGGTTGCCAATATTCCGCCGTCAACATACACAATATGACCGTTTACAAAATCACTTGCTTTTGAGCTTAAAAAGATGGCGGCTCCCTGTAAATCGTCCGGATCTCCCCAACGTCCTGCGGGAGTTCTTCCCATAATAAATTCATTAAACGGATGCCCGTTTACTCTGATAGGTGCAGTTTGGCTAGTGGCAAAATAACCCGGCCCAATTCCGTTGGTCTGAATGTTAAATTTAGCCCATTCGGTGGCCATATTTTTGGTCAGCATTTTAAGTCCGCCTTTTGCAGCAGCATAAGCGCTTACAGAGTCTCTTCCCAGCTCGCTCATCATTGAACACATGTTGATGATTTTTCCTCCTCCGCGTGTGATCATGCCTTTTGCCACATTTTTTGAAACAATAAAAGGGCCGGTCAGATCTACTTTTACTACCGCTTCAAAATCGGCAACTTCCATTTCTATAATGGGAGTTCTTTTGATAATTCCGGCATTATTGATTAAAATATCGATTGGTCCCACTTCAGCCTCTATTTTGCTGATAGCGGCAATTACAGCAGCTTCATCTGTTACATCAAACAGGTATCCGAAAGCCTCAATTCCTTCTGATTTGTATTCAGCGATTGCATGATCAACAGCTTCTTGCGAAGAATGATCGTTTACTACAATTTTTGCTCCTGCATGTCCCAGCCCTTTGGCCATTGCCATTCCTAGACCATGAACTCCTCCTGTAATGAGTGCTGTTTTTCCCGTTAAATCAAATAAGTTAATTGACATTTTTTGTTTGTTTTTGGTGATTAGTAATTTTAATTTGTTATCGTCTGGGTCGTTTATTTAACCACATAGAAACATCGATTTTTTGAAAGTAAAAGGATACTAAAGAGAACCCCCATTTCTATCTCATAGTTCTTTGTCTTTTATTCCGGGTGAAACGTTTTTGATACGTCACATAAATCCTGTTTCTATGCGTTAAAAAATGTAGGTAAAGTTGTTTTTATGACTATTTTACATTGACCGTTAATGGATTTTTAAGCTCTTCATTAAAATGATCGAGGTAACTGAACCATTGTCTGGCCGAAGTAATTTTTCCGGCCTTGTCCCAGGCTGCGCCAGTATAGTAGACAAGAGGTTCGTTGCTTTTGACAGTGGTTTGGGTAAGTAATTGTTCTTTGGTTACCCACATGGCATTTGCGGGTGTCGTTAAGATTGATGCTACTCCGGTAGTACCTTCTTTATCAAAAGTAGGTTCCCAATACCCCATAATACCTTGTTTTTCGTTTAAAGAAAGAACTCCGGCTTTCGCTCGTTTGATAATTCCAACTACAACCGGTAAAGGGTTTTTATCTTCGAATGTATACGTGTTCTCTATTCGGTTGAGCTGTGAACCGGCATCTATAGAAATAATTTTAGTGGCTTTAACGGGTATTCCACCGGCATTCCAGAGGTCATATGTCAGTTGAAAAGTGGTACGGAGAGGTCCATTGTCTAAAATTTTCCATTGGTGGTAATTGCCCGAATATCGGATGGTATCTTTTACGTACGGAGCCATATTTCCTGCACCTAAAGTGTGTCCTACGTGATAATAATCCAATCCGTCGCCATGGTCGATATGATAGTCGTTGCGTTTGTAGCGATCGTTTAGGACGAGTTTATCGGTTCGTTTTACCCAGACATCATAACCGTACGCATCACCTTCAGTTTTTTCAAGAGCCTTTCCATAGGCACGGAAGGCAATTTTATCATTTTCCCAGGCAAAATCGTCCAGACGTTCCGGTACATAACGGGCATAGGTTTTGACAGCAAAGGCTTCCGGTTTTCCTTTTTGAACGGAAAGATTCAGAGAGGCTTTTGCTTTTAAATCAATTTGGACCAATAAATTTTGAACGGCAGCATTCCCGCGATGTTCTAACTGATACGGAATTTGCTTTTTGGTGAGGGTATTCAATACGACAAAGTTTGCGGTGTCAATTTGCGGACAGGAGGAAAGTACCGATTTCCAGGGGATGGTTACAACCGTTTCTTTGCGATCCAGAGCCGAACTATTGTGAAGGATTATTGTTGCTTTTGTTTGTGCAATTGTAGTGACCGGCAAAATAAAAGTCAGTATAAGAAGGAGTTTTATTATTTTCATAAAGGGGTATTTTAATTTTTAAACGTTGATTTGGGATTGGCATTTTTTTCAGAAAAACAGTTCCGTAAAGGCATAGTTCGAGCCTTCCTGTTCCAAAATGACTGTTTCATCTGGATAGGATTCTGATTTTCAAAACTGAAATTCGGAATGAGCTAAGGCTTTTTAAGGCCTTATTTTAGCTGATGTCTAACGCAATAGTATCAGAATTTTATAAAGTTTTTTTTGCATGGTATGGTAGTTTGTGTCGTTTAAATTATTCTTGTGTATCGTCGATTTTTGCTAAATATTCACTGGGCATACAGCCATAATGCTGCTTAAAGGCGGTAGAAAAATAAGAAGGCGAGTTGAATCCGCACATATAAGTGATTTGTGCAATCGTATAGCGTTTGCTCTGCATCAATTCGACCGCTTTTTTAAATCGGATTCGTTTGATAAAATCCATAGCCGATTCTCCGGTAATGGCTTTTAATTTTAAATACAGATTCGATCGGCTCATGCCAATTTCCCGGCTAAACTGGTCCACTGAAAATTCAGAATTGGCTAAATGATCTTCAACAATACGAATGGCCTGTTTTAGAAACTCCTCATCCAGCGTATTAAAAGCAATATTTTCCGGAACCATTTCTTTTCCAACCGCATAATATTCTTTCAGTCTTTTTCGGGAGCGCAACAGATTGGTGATTTTTGCGGCGAGTAAAGGTGTCGAAAACGGTTTGGTAATATAATCATCGGCACCCATTTCGAGTCCTTTTATCTGCTGGCTGGTTTCGGTTCTTGCCGTTAAAAGCATTAACGGAATGTGCGAGGTGTTAATGTTTTGTTTGACGCGTTTGCAAAAGTGTAAACCATCCAGTTCGGGCATCATCACGTCGCTAATGATCAGGTCATAAGGCTGAATTTCCAGAAGTTCCAATGCCATTTGTCCGTTATGAGCTACGGTGACCTCGTATATTTTACTGAAATAGTCCTGCAGATAATCTAAAATCTCTTTGTTGTCGTCGACGATAAGAAGCTTAACCGGTTGATTTTTTTCGATGATTTCATTTTCTTCCGGCAGTAAAGCGTCTTCATTTTCAAGGTCGTTGTCGGACAGGATTGCGAGGTCATAAGCAGATTCCTCCACATGCTGATCGTTTTTATAAACAGCATCTGAAATCGGAATAGTGACCGTAAAACTGCTTCCTTCCTGCATTTTACTTTCGGCAGTAATTTCACCGTGATGCAATTCGACCAGACGTTTGGTAAAGGCCAAACCAACACCCGAACCCAAATTCATTTCGCGATTGTTTACCTGATAAAAACGGTCGAAAACCTTGGATAAATCTTCCGCACTAATTCCGACCCCCGTGTCAGTGACTTTTATTTGTACCGTATCCTTTTTCTGTAATAGTGTGACAGCAATACTTTGGCCGGTTTTAGTATATTTAAAAGCATTGGATAAAAGGTTGAAAAGGATTTTTTCCATAGCATCTTTGTCAAAATAAAATGACAATTGCGGCTCTTCAGAATGATAGGTATAGTGAATGCTGTTTTTCTCTGAAAGCGGTTTAAAAGACTCAAAAATCTCTTGAGTAAAGTTCACAATATCACCTTTGCCTATTTTTAATTGTCGCGTACCCATTTCGGTTTTTCGGAATTCAAAAAGCTGATCGACCAAATTATACAGTCTTTTGGCATTGATAAACATGAGTTCATGTTTCTTTTTGGAAACTTTATCGGCAAAAGGCATTTTTAAAAGTTCTTCCAAAGGTGCTAAGATCAGGGTTAGTGGTGTTCTTAATTCATGAGAAACATTGGTAAAGAAATCCATTTTAACCTGATTGATGTAGTTTACGCGTTCTTTATCGATTCGTTCCAATTTTAATTGCTGAACGGCTTTTATTCTTTCTTTTATAATTTTAAAACCAATATAGGCTGCGGTACCAATGATGGCGAGCAATAACAATGAAAACCAGATGGTTTTATACCAGGGTGAAAGTATAACAATTTTTAAATTTCGAACAGCACTCATTTCTCCGTTTGGTCCAATGGCTTTGATCTGGAAGTTGTAGTTTCCTGCGGGTAAGTTGCTGTAACTTACTTTAAGCTCATCTGTTCGCTGCCAGTCTTTGTCGATTCCTTCCAGTTTGTAATAATAATAAGTTCGATTGGAAGAAATATAATTAAACGTATTAAAGAAGATGCTGAACTGTTTGTATTCAGGTCCAATTTCTAATTCGCCGGTTTGGTCAATATGTCCTTCAAGTATGTCGGTATCGTCACCGGCGACAACCGTTTTGTTCAATACTTCTAAAGCGGTAAAATTTAATTTTAAAGGAAGCGGCTGCTGTTTTATCAGAGCGGGATAGAAATAGGAAAGCCCTTTGATCCCGCCAAAAAGCAGCATACCGTCTTTGGCTTTACAAAAGGCATAATCGTTGAACTGCTTGTTTTGTAAACCGTCACTTTCGTCAAAAGTCTGCACAGAACCTTTGTCCGGATTAAATTTGATTAAGCCGCTGTTGGTTGAAATCCACAAACTTCCTTCATCGTCCGGAATAATACCGTAAATGGTTTCTTTGACGAAATCTTTTCGCGCTTTAATCGTTTTGAAAGATTCCTGCGTTTCATCATACAAACGTAATCCTTCGCGGGTGCCAATCCAGATTCGGTGTTTTGAATCCTCGGTTACACAGTTTACAATATCGTCGCTTAATTTGCCGTGACCGATAGTGGCAAACAGATTAGTGTCCGGATAAAAAAGGGTGACGCCATTAGTGGTTCCAATCCAGATTCGGTGTTTGCTGTCTTCAAAAAGAAAAGTAATATCATCAGATGCCAGACGTTTTCCGGCTTTGTCTAAATGAAGGTGTGTAAACGATTTTGTTTCGGGATGAAACTGGTCCAATCCCGATCGTGTACCTACCCAGATACGCCCCTTAGAGTCTTTTAATAAGCTGTAAACCAAATCGCCTGCGATCGAGTTGGGATTGTTTTCGTCATGGCGAAAACGCTGTGCTAAACCGGTATTGGGGTTGAGTAGATTCAACCCGCCGTTGTGGGTACCAATTAATACATTTCCGTTAGCATCAAATTCGATGGCTTTGATATTGTTGGAACTTAAGCTGTTTGGGTTGTTCTCACTGTTCGAAAAATAACTGATGGTATTGGCATTTTTGTTCCAGTAATTCACGCCTTTGTCATTACTTCCAATCCAGAAATTGCCTTTTGCATCCTGTTTGATTGCGCCAATAACCTCATCATTCAAAGAGGGGTTTCCGGAGTTTTGACTTAACAAATTGAACTTAATATCGCTTTTGTGGTAATAATTTAGACCTCCGTAATACGTTCCCAGCCAGATTCCGTTTTGCTTGTCTTTAAAGAAACAACGAACAGAGTTTTGACTGATGGTGTAAGGCTGTGCTATTTGATGGTAATAGTTGCTGAAAACGTTGGTTTTAGGATTAAGAACAGTAAGCCCTTTAAAAGTGCCGAACCAGATATTTCCTTCGGTATCTTTTCCAACACATCTGATATTGTTATCGACAATACTGTTTGCGCCGGTCGAGTGGAGCAGAGATGTAACCTGACCATTTGCGGCATTGTAACGAATGACACCTTCGCCTTCTGTCGCGACCCACAACTGTTTAGTATCAGCATAAACAGCGTTGATATAAGGTTTTTTGACTCCTAAGTTAATTTTTGTCAGCTGATGCGAATTGGGATTTAGTTTAAACAGACCAACATCGGTTCCCAGAATTATTTGTTTTTGCCAAAGACCGATGTAGGCAATTTTTTTGATTTCGTGCGAAGAAGCATTAAATCGGATGGATGAAAAATTCTGTTCTTCAGGGTTCAGCACAAAAACTTCTCCGGTAATTGAGGTGGCCCAAATTCTGTGTGCAGGGTCTTCTATGATCGACGAGATGTACCATTCGCCAATAGTTCGCGGAAGCTTGTAATTGGTAAAGCTGTCGGTATTGTAATTGTAAACGCTAATTCCCTGATTACCGCCCACCCATAATTGTCCTTTATGATCGGTAAACAAGCTTCGGATGTAGTACGATTGCAAACTGTTTTTGACATTCCTTACGGGACGATACACTTTAAAACCTTTACTGTCATAACGATTTAGTCCGTCCTGAGTTCCTATCCAGATAAAACCCAACGTATCTTGTTCAATAGCAAAAACGGAACTTTGCGACAAGCCTTTATCAACCGAAATCGTACGGAAGTATCGATCCTGTACCTGAGCCTGACTTTTAACGGCAAAAAGTATAAGATAGAAAAGCACAGCTAGGGCAATCGTTTTCTTCATGAAAGTTTCAATTTTAATGGTTTGGTTTGTGTTTGTTTTCTTTTGAAATAATAGCCATTGTTCAAGGGAATTAAAAAATCTGCTAAATCTGCGTGAAAAAAAACAGTAGAAATATAGATTTTAAACTCTAAATTTAAAGAAAAAGCAAACGTCTTTTTTGTTTTTAATTTTTGTCGTATTTGGCCACATCCGGTAATTCGTCAACAGCTTCCTGTTTGTTTAGCTTAGTACCATTCATTTCCAGTAAGACCGAACTTCCTGCAATTTTAGGAGAAAATGTTTTACCTTCAAATGTAATGGGTAAACTTCCGTAGCTAAATAATGATTTTGCAGTTTTTCCGGTAACTTGTAAAGCAGCCGGTTTTTCGCCGTCCAATTGTACCTGAATGTCCCAGTCGCCAATCTGAAAATGGGATAAACCGTTGTTGTCTGATCCTGTTTTAATGACTTCTGTTTTACCGTCTTTTATTTGTATGATGGTCAGGTATCTGAATTTTTGTCTGGGTTCAGAAGTGATTCCTGCATGCCATTGGTCTTTAAATTCTTTGATCTGACCTTCGTCGTTGGTTACTTTATTCCAGTTGACAGCGGCTTCATAAAATTTATGGTGTACGGCCATTTTTAGCGGACTATTAGCAAAAACACTGGCGTTTACATTTCCTAAATCGGTTTGTACTGTGAAGTTTTGCTGTTTGGCATTTGCCGAATTTTGCCCTTCAATGGTATAGTACGGACAATGAAACTGAGTCGTCCATTTTACCGGGGTTTTAGCTTCCAGTTCGTCGTATAAAACAATGTACCCGCCTTCTAGCTGCAGCATATGTCTGCGGTACAAGGAGACACCCGATTCTCCGTAACCGTTTGCTTTATTAGGTACTACATTAATTTGTTTGAATCTGTTGAGCCAGAAATCACTTTTTATGTTGCCATAAGCATTGCTGGCATCTCCTAAAGCGTATTGGATGCGTTGACCGGAAATCGCTCTCGGAATCCATCCGTAACCTTCTTCTCCAATTTTTTGGTTCAGACTGTCGGCTAAAATGGTGTTGTATGCTTTAGAAGATCTGTAATCTAAAAGATTGTGTTTGTCGCTGAAATTGCTGTAATAGCCTGTTCCGCCAAAGAGCACTTTCCCTTTATAATTAATGGTAAAGGCATTTTGGGAAGCGTGACCGTGTCCCGAAGAGCCAAACGGACTGCTGAACAAATAGCTGCTCAGGGTTGTATTGGCTTTGGTCAGATCTTCGTGCATGGCTACGACGCCCACATCGGCAAATTTTCGAGTTTTAGGGAGTTTTTCGGGCGAGGTTGCCGGTAAGTTTCTATTGGGTTTGTAGTTCAGTAACCTGAAAAATAAGAAATCATCAGTGCCGTGATAATAGGACGGATAGTCTCTTTTGATTGCACCAACATACCAGTTCAGATAAGGATCATTCATGCGGTAGGTCAAAGCATCTGCAAACCAGGCTTCGCCTTTTACGATGTACGGAATGTTTTCCCACATGTCTCCAATAGCAGTACTTGCCGCACCGTTTGGATGGGTGTAAAGCATATAATACGGTAGATTCTGCATCCACGGTAATTTAAAATAATCAACACCGCTAAAGTCACCAAACATTTGAGACAGGTAAATAATCGATTTAAAGTTGACTCTGAAATAGCCGTTTCCTTCATGCCAGCCACCATCGGTAGTGCCCAATACCGGAAAACGTGCCGACCAGACTTCGTATATATAGGTAAGCCATTCTTTGGCTTCAGGGACATCATTAATTACAGCTACGGTTGCAATGGCAAGGTTGCGTAAGGTGATTTGCCAAACGTGGTTGTCGCTTACATGCAGCTCAAAACGATTGGGCAAATGGTCGTAAACTCTTTTGGCTCTGATCGTAATGCTATTTTTTAAGGTTTCTTTTTCCTGAGGAGTTAAAAAAGCATAACCGCTATCGTAAAACCAGCCCAGGGCTTCCAGTACGGCACCACTTGTAAAATCGTCACCTGTTGCCAGGCCATCAGGATTCATGTTGGCAAGGTTTAAGGCTCTGCGTTTGGCATCTAAAATGAAACGTTTGTCTTTGGTGAGCTGATAGGCGATGCATAAATTGCGAACCGGATTTCCAACAGCATCTCCAAAACCGTGGTACATTCGTTCTACAATAATTTTCTTTTCTAACGGATTTTTGCCTGTGGTATCAATTACTCTTTGTGGTTTTTCTGTTGGAAGAGGAGCCTCCATTAATTTTTCGGCGAAAGCAACAAATTTTTTGGCTTCGGGATTGTCCAGATTGTTGCGGTAAAAAGCTTCACCAATTCGGTTCATGTCCCATAAGAGCGGGTGTGCACCTTCGTTTCTTTTAAGGACTTCGCTAATGGGAGGAGCTACTTTTAGGGCAGCATATTGGGCATCAATGACAAAATCGTAAACAGGCGACCAGGTCCATTGACTGCTGCCTTTTAAAGCGTAACCATATTTCCAGTACCATTTTCCGGCTTTTAAAGCCTGATGCAACGGGTAAACTGCCCAACGTTGTTCGGCACTGGTGAACGGGTTTTTAGTGAAGTTTTTGTCGCTTGCGAGCATCACTTTGTAGCGTACATTGCCAATATTCGGATCTTCCGGAATATCACTTCCGCTTTCCATCGGTGTTACCATTTTTTTTCCATTGGTTCCCGGCCAAAGCAGGGCCGGAGCATTGGTGGGTACCGTAATTCCGTTTACAGGATAAGGCCATTCACGTACTCTTGAATGTAATTTTTCGGCGGTGAGCTTAATTTCGGCAGGTTGTTGTGCAAATGCTTTACCGCTTAGAATCAGTAAGATGGGGAAGCTTATTTTTTTTATCATAACAATCATTACTTATTTTTTAAAATCATATTTTGCGACATCTGGTAACTCGTCGATTACTTCTTGTCGGGTTGGTTTGTTATTGGTTATTTCAACAAGCATTGAGCTTCCGCTGGTTTGGTGCTGATAGGTTTTCTTTCCTAGTTTAAGGGAAGAAGTACCGTAATTAAAGGCCGAACTTAATTTTTCATTTTTAATGTCCAGCATCGGGGCTTCATCACTATTTAATTGTGCAGACAGCTGCCAGTTGCCAAAATTCAGCTGAAGGATTCCATTTTTTAATACTACGGATTTTATGGTGTCTTTAGCTTTGCTATCGATTTGTATGAGGGTCAGAAAGCGCATTTTTTTACTGGATACAGAAGTTACTCCGGCATGCCACTGATTTTTATATTCGAAAACTTTTCCGTCTGCCCCAGTTACTTTGTTCCAGTTTACGGCTGTTTCGGCAAATTGATCATGCACCTGCATTTTAAGGTCATTATGAGCAAAAACACTGGTATTGACTAAGCCTACATCTGTTTTTACGGTAAAATTCTGCTGTTTATTGCTGACAGTTTTTTGTGATTCGATGGTATAATAGGGCACTTGAAATTGGGTAGTCCATTTTACCGGGTTTTCAGCTTCCAGTTCGTCGTAAATCACAACATAACCTTCTTCTAATTGCAGATAATGTCTGCGATAAAGTGTAATATTTCGTTCTCCATATCCATTTGCTTCATTGGGTACGACATTAATTTTTTCAAAACGATCCAGCCAAAATTCATTGGTGATAGGGCCGTAAGCTTTTGTGGCATCACCAAGCACATATTGAAGGTGTTTTCCTGTAATGAAGCGTGGTGTCCAACCATAGCCGTCTTCGCCAATTTTCTGTCCGAGACTGTCGGCCAGGATGGTCGAATAGGCTCTGGAACTGCGATAGTCTAAAAGGTTGTGACGATCGCTAAAATTACTGTAATAGCCAGTACCTCCAAATATGGTTTTGCCTTTGTAGTTAATCGTAAAAGCATTTTGTGAAGCATGGCCATGTCCGGAAGACCCCATAGGACAGCTAAAAAAATAACTGCTTAAATTTTTAGAGGAATCCGATAAATTTTCATGCATGGCAGTCATCCCAACATCTTGAAACCAACGCGATTTTGGCAGTTCGTTAAATGAAGATTCCCGCAGGTTTCGCTCCGATTTGTAATTTAATAAGCGGTAAAGCAATAAGTCATCTGTTCCTGTAAAATAGTTTGGATAATCTTTTTTAATTGTTGCTACATAAGTATTCAAAAAAGGATTGTTTATTCGATACGTAAGCGCATCGGCAAACCAGGCATCTATTTTAGCGATATTAGGCTCCTTTTCCCACATATCGCCCATAGCCATACAAGATGCTGCCGACGGATGTGTGTAAAGCAAAAAATAGGGAAGGTTTTGCATCCAGGGAAGTTGAAAATAATCGACACCACTCAAATCTCCTAATAATTGCGAAAGATAAAGAAAGGACCTGAAATTGACTTTAAAATAGCCGCTGCCTTCATGCCATCCGCCATCAGTATTACTTAAAATAGGGAATCGGGCCGACCAGACTTCATAAATATAAGTAAGCCATTTATTGGCTTCAGGCATTTCATCGACTGTAGCGACTGCGCCTATTGCCAGATTTCGCAACGTAATTTGCCAGATGTGATTGTCGTTGATATTGATTTCAAAGCGATTGGGAAGATGACGGTAAATACGCTCACCTCGTAATTTGATAACAGATTTTAAGAATGTTTTTTCATCCGGACTTAGAAATTCAAATCCGGTATCGTAAAACCATCCAATGGCTTCTAATAAAGCACCTCCTGTAAAATCATCGCGAGTAGCCAGACCGTCAGGATTCATGTTGGCGAGGTTTAGGGCTCTGCGTTTGGCATCCAAAATGAATCTTTTGTCTTTGGTCAACTGATAAGCAATGCAGAGATTGCGTACAGGATTACCCACCATATCTCCAAAACCATGGTACATGGCTTCAATGTTGATTTTTTTCTGAAGTTCAGATTTGCCGGTTGTATCAATGTAGCGTCTCGGTTTTTCTTCAGGAAGTGGTTCGAGCATTAATTTTTCGGCGTAGGCTATGAATTTTTTAGCTTCCGGATTGGGCAGGTTTTTCAGGTAAAATTCGTTACCTGTTTTGTTCATATTCCAAAGTCTCGGATGCGGACCACTAACACGCTGTAATACCGTACTGGCTGCTGGTGAAACCGGATTGTTTGCGGCTGTTGCATTAACAATAAAGTTATAGGAAGGCGACCAAACCCAATTTGGTGTGTTTTTCTGACGATAACCATATTTCCAGTACCACATTCCGGATTTCAAAGGCTGATGTAGTGGATACATGGCCCATTCCTGCTCTTCGCCAGTGATTAAATTTTGTTTAAAATCAGGATCAGAAGCGAGCATTACTTTATAAACCACATCGTGAATTTTTGGATCGATCGCAAAATCATCTCCAATATCTCCCGACAGTACAATTTTTTTTTCGCCATTTGTTCCCGGCCATAACAAAGCCGGTGCATTTGTATGGATCGTTGCCCCATTTGCAGGATAAGGCCATTCTCTTAATCTGCCATGCAGTTTTTCAGCTGTCAGCTGAATGACCGCCGGTCGTTGGCTATAGAGTTGAAGTGTTAGCACACACAGCAATACTATACATATTTTTTGTTGCGACATCATCTTGTTTGTTGAATTATAACCCGGATTGAAAAGGGTCTCCGTTCTTTTTGCACCATTCTTTTAAATAACGACGCAGGGCAATTAGTTCTTTTTTATAGGCCTTGTTTACTGCAAGATTGGTGATTTCTCCCGGATCTGTCGTCAAATTGAAAAGCTGTTCTTTTAAATCGCCTTTATTGTAAACGATATACTTAAAGTCTTTAGAAATTACAGCGCGTCCGCTAATGTTTAAAAGTTCTTCGTTATCGGCAAAATCGGTTTCGATAACCAGAGTATCCCGTAGGATTTCGGTTGGATTGGCTATATTTTTACTGATGTCAATTCCTTTCAAATAGGCTGGTTTGGGTACTCCGGTAAAGCCACAGATGGTTGGAATAATGTCGGTACCATTACAAACCAGAAGAGCATCGGTGCGCGGTTTCCATTCGCCTATTTTCGAAATGATAAAAGGTATTTTAGCAGATTCTTCGTAAAGTATTTGTTTCTGATTCCAGCTATGGCCTGCATAGCCGTCGCCATGATCGGCTGTAAAAACGATAATAGTGTTTTTTTCGATATTGTATTTTTTCAAAGAAGCGAGTACCATTTCGATGTAACCGTCTACTTTTTCAACTAAGCGATTGTAGGCCCAACGGTATTGACGCCATTGATCGGCAGTCCAATTTACAGTAGGGTAGGTTCTGAAACTTACTTTTTGCTGCTCTCGGACAATTTTAGGTTCATAGTCAGGGATTTTCCAGTTGGCGGGTAAGGGTGGACACTGAGCTGGCGGTGGTGCTTTTTCTAATACATCCATTTTTAAATCTTCGTCTCTGGCCCATTCGCAAATGTCATGCGGATTTAAAAAAGAAGCGACCAAAAGAAAAGGAGTGTTTTTGTTTTCTTTAATGAAGCGGGCACAGAAGGAAGGTGTCGCCGCATCGTTGTAATCCTGAAAATTGGTGTTTTCGATGTATTCAAAACCATGCTGGCTTTTTTTGGCAGTGGGAACCGGAAGGTGCCATTTGCCTACGTAACCGGTTTTGTATCCTCCGTTTTGGAAAATTTTCCCCATCATTAGTAAATCGTCCGGCCATTGACCGTCTTTTTCAGGAGCGTTGCCCACAAAGCCGGTTTCAAAAGGCATTTTTCCACTCATGATGGCCGTACGCGAAGGGGAACATAAAGGCTGAGCACAATAGGCTTTGGTAAAACGGACTCCGTTTTGAGCGAGTTTGTCCATTGCTGGGGTATGGAGGTCCTTGTTTCCTGCAATACTCATCGCATCGGCAGTTTGCTGATCGGTCATGATGATCAGGATATTTGGTCGTACGGCGGTTTGGGCATTGCCGGAAAAAGGAATAGCCAGTGCGCCCAATAAACAAACAAATTCTATGACTTTTTGAAATATCATATCGGCCTAATTTTTATAGATTACGTTTTGCCTTTTAAATTCTTAAATGCAAAAACGAAGTTAATCATCGGGCTTCAATTGGGGTTTTGAATTTGTTTAAAATGCTATTAATTTTATCTAAAAGCCTTGATGTTCCGGTAAAAGCACTGAAGAGCAAAGTCTTTTGTTCAGATTTTTCGGTGCTTATTTTTTTTTAGGTACATATGTTTCTATAAGGTATTCTTATTTGCTTGTAGAAAACTTAGCATCTGTGTGGTAAAATTTTTCTCTCGCAGATTGTGCAGATTCTATATGGTTTATAATTCTTTTAACCTGTGGTATTTATTTCAACGCATAGATACAGAGATTTTCTGGTTGAAGTTAAGTCGTTTCACTTTTAATAAAACACAGAGCGTTATAGGAGGGAAATGAGTTTCTTTTATAAATTCTTTACCATTTCACATTTTCCGTAAATAGATGTTTTTATCTGGTAAAACGAACCGCAGCGTTACAAGACGGATGGTTCTGTAACGCTGCGGTTTTAGTAAAAGATTGGTTTGGTAAGAAATCTTTTTATGTTGTGCTGTATTTCAAATCTTTAAATTTTTGAAAAGCATTGGCACAGGCTCCCAGTAATCCGGCTTTGTTGCCTAAATCTGCTGCTACGATGCTGGTATGCGCAAAGGCAACCGGAATAGCAAAGGTTTTAACTCTTTGGGTTAGTTCATCAATGTAAAACTGACCTGCTTCGCTGATACCGCCTCCAATAATTACTTTTTGCGGACTAAAGATGTTGACAAAATTAACAATTCCGGCAGCCAGGTAATCAAAATGATGCTCCATGGTTCTTATCGCATGATTTTCTCCGACAAGGTATTTATCGATGATGGTTTTGCCGTCAATATTTTCATCTGCAGCCGTATCTTGTGACTGATAGTATTTGATTAATGCCGTAACAGAGGCATAGGTTTCCAGACAGCCACGTCCGCCGCAATTACAGGCGATACCATTTTGTTGAATTACGGTATGGCCCAGTTCACCACCGCGATTTTTGAAACCGCTATACAAGCCTTTATTAATCATAATGGCACCGCCTATGCCTGTACCAATCGTTAGAAAAACGGCATCGGTACTGTCTTTGGCTGCTCCGTAAATTAATTCGGCAAGTCCCATTAAGTTGGCATCATTATCAATTACAACATGATGTCCGGTTAAATCCTTTAGAATTTTACCCAAGGGCAATTGGTCAAAACCGGGTAAGTTTACGCCACCGCCAATGATCACATCATTTTCAATCAGACCCGGAAAGCCAATTCCGATACCCACAATGGGTTCTTTTAGCTGATCGGTACATTGTGTGATGGCATCGATCATTAAGCGGATGATTTCTTTTTCGGTACGGGCTTCTTTTAAAGATACTATAAACGAAAATAAAATTTCTCCGAGTTCATTCACAACACCACATTTCAGTGAAGTACCACCAATGTCGATCCCAATTGCGTAGGATTTTGACAGTTGTGTATCATTTTTGGTAACCATATTGTTCTTTATTTTTAGTAGTTTTCTTTTCTGTTACAAACAATTAATGCAGAACAAAGTCCTGCATTAACGGTCATAAACTTATTCATTTCTAAATAATGTTGTATCATTTATTTTTAATAATTTGAGTTTTTCAAAATAAACCTCATTATTTAGTGGGTTGTACATGATTTTTTTCACTTAAGTCTTACGCGATTTATTAAAAGTAAAACGCTTTTTTTAGCGGTGTATACTATGGCTCTCTGTGTAAAAAATAATTACAACACCTTTTTTAGGGCTATTTGCCTAGTATTTTGGATTCTGACGTGTGATGTTTTTGTTCACGTCTGTTTCATTTTGTGGATAAGGGTACAATTCATGTTTTCCGGCCACAAAATTGGTAATCGCAGGGAAGAAATAAGTCGATCTGATTTGTTTGACTGCGGCACTTGTTTCGATCAGTTTATCAGATAAAATTCCCCATCGGATCAAATCGGCTCTTCGCATTCCTTCGCCCGAAAGTTCCCAGGCTCTTTCCTGTTGAACGGCTTTCAGGAAATTGTCTTTGTTCAGACCGGCAGGCAAACTCATTTCGGTTGTGGTTGGTTTGGTCAAGAGTCTTGCGGTTGCAGTTGCTCCGGTACCTTTTCCGTCTGTACTGGTAATGGTTACAGTTGGAACAGTGGTATAACCATCACCGGAACGCAGCATTCCAATAGTATTTACCCCTCCGGCCGAAAGGGTGATTACTGCCGCTGCTGCATCGGTACCTCCACCGCCTGTGATTTGTATTAAAACATTGGCTGCATTGGTATATCCGCTACCTTTTGTTTTTAAGTCAACCGCAATTCGGCTTCCCTGTATGTCGGCACCAAAGGCTCTTTTGCGAACCTGATTGATGGCGTCGTAAGCAATAGTATTAGGGCCCTCGTTTAGTTCGTTTTCTACCTCAGCACGCATTAGAAGCAAATCGGAATAACGCATGATTACCCAATTGATGTGGGTATAAACACGTTCCGCCGTTGCATTGGTCTGGTATTCTCTGCTCCATTTACCAACGGTCCATCTTTCGTCCTGATTGGTGGTTAAAAGCGGAAGTTTGTTCCCCAGATTGTTGATAGAATAGGTGGCAATCGAAAAATCTCTGCGCTGGTCGGCCGCATTAAAACTATTGTAAAATGGTTTTGGAACTAAACATCTCGAAATGTTGGATGGATAGAAACCAGCAGCTGTAGCCGGACCGTTGAAGTTTCCTACCCAGGAGGCATTTCCTATGTTTCCTGACGGATTATAGAAAGCAACCTGAAAAATATTCTCTGTAGGTTCTAATACATGCTGACACTGGTTTTTAAATACTTTAGCATAAGACGGGTTTAGTTTATACGGATTTTGGGCAATAACATCGTTAATCTGTTGCTGCGCCAGTTTGTAATAGTCTTTGTAGTTTGCAGGACGTTTCATCGTTCCGTCTGCACTTAAAGAGTTACCTCCGGCAAAAAGTGCGACCCTGGCCAACATGGCTTTGGCTCCCCATTTGTTGATACGTTCGTCTGTAGGCAGCTGCTCCGGAAGCACAAGTGATGCTTCGGTCATGTCTTTGATGATCTGGGTGTAAATTTCCTGACGGTCTACCAGACCTCCTTTTAGATTGTCTCCAGATTGTGAACTTTTTGTTTTAAAAGGTACATCTCCCCATAAACGTACAAGTTCTGAATAATAGAAACCACGAAGGAATTTTGCTTCACCCAAGTAGCGGTTTAGCTGTTCTTTTTGGGCAGCATTTCCATTTGAAAAGAGCTCCATTTGAGGAATACGTTCGATTACTACATTGGCTCTGTCTATTCCTTCATACAATTTACTCCAAACGGTGTAAAACATATTCGTTTGAGAAATTCCCTGATAGTGTGCTATGGTTCTCCAGTCATCGGCACCAATTCCGGTCATTTGTTCGATATCGGTATCAGCATCAAAAACTAAGGAAATGTTCCAACCATAGCTGTCCAGTGACGACATAGATTCGTAAACGCCAAGGGTAGCCATATTGGCTTCGTTTGCATTCGAGAAAAAGTTAGCAGTGGTAAAGTAAGAATAGGGGGTAACTTCCAGTTCTTTTTCGCAGGAATTAAGAGGTAATAAGAGGCAGGCAATACCGGCTGCTATAAGTATTTTGCGGGAAAATATATTGTTTTTCATCTTTGTAAACTTTAAATTATAGCGAAATATTTAGTCCTGTGATAAACGATTTACTTCTAGGGTAAGCACTAAAATCGACTCCGCGGGTTATGGCATTGTTGAGTACGTTTACCTCAGGATCGTAGCCCGAATATTTAGTGAATACGTACAGATTGTAAGCGGTAAAATAAATCCTCAAATTTGAGATTTTAGATTTTTTAAGCCATTCTTTTGGCAAGGTGTACCCGAGACTGATGTTGTTGATTCTTAAAAACGAGCCATCCTCAATAATATCGCTGTACAAACGTCCGGTAGCGTTTCCGTTAAAGGCAGGATTGGTTTTGCCTTCGTTAAGCGCAGCCAGTTCAGTAGGATCGGTTACACGTTGTCCTGCTGCGTTAATGGTTGTCCATCTGTCTGCATAAATCGCCAGTGTGTTTAAGTTGTCGAGATTCAGTCTTGAATTGTTTAATACGTTGGCATTATAAATATCGTTTCCTACCGTAAAATCAAGGAATACGCTCAAATCAATTCCTTTGTAGCTAAAGGTATTGTTAAGACCTCCTGTATATTTAGGATTGGCATCTCCAATGGCAGTTCGGTCTAAATCATTAATTACGCCATCCGGTGTACCATTAGGACCGCTGATGTCTTTAAATTTGATAAAACCGGGTTGTGCAACGATATTGTCGCTTACTACACCTGGTTTAAGGGTGTACGTGCTAGTTGTTGCATTGTAATTAAAATCGTTTACCTGATACAATCCGTCTCTTACATAACCGTACATGACGCCCACCGGTTTTCCAACCTGCAGAATGTAGTCGTTTCGATCGGTATAACTATTGGTGATCAATGAATTTTCGCCTTCACTCAAACTTAGTACTTTAGTTTTGTTAAAAGCAATGTTGAAAGTTGTACTCCAGTTAAAACTATTGGTTTTTACGTTTACCGTGTTCAGCGTAAATTCGATTCCGCGATTGGAGGTGGCTCCGATGTTTTGAAATTGTTTTTTGAAACCTGAACTTGCCGGCACACGGGTGTTGTACAGTAAATCCTTAGAACGGTTTTCGTATAACTCTGTGGTAAGCGCGATTCTTTGTTTGAAGAAACCAATGTCAAAACCAATGTTAGCCGATTTTGTAGCCTCCCATTTTAAAAAGGGATTTGGAAGATTGTTCTGAAATGCCGTGATATTCATTTGATTGTTCAAAGGATAAGACCCTGAATTAAAAATACCCAAAGCAGCATAATTGGCAATTCGATTATTTCCGGCTTCCCCATAACTCAAACGAAGTTTTAAGTCAGAAAAAGCAGGTAATTTATCCATAAAAGGTTCTTCGATAATTCTCCAGGCAGCTGAAACGGAAGGGAAGTATCCCCACTGATTTTCTGTGCCAAATTTAGAAGACCCGTCTGCTCTTAAAGTGGCAGCCAGTAAATATTTGTTTTTGTACGAGTAATTGGCTCTTCCAAAAAAAGATATTATTTTATCATCTTCTGCATAACTTGTCGGAATTCCGGCAATGGTGCCCAGTTGTAGTTTATCCCAGCCCAGATTAACATCAGGAAAAGCGGTAGCCGAAGCAGTAATTCCTTCTGTATAATTGTAGATGTACTCTTGTCCGAGAGAAGCATCAAATTTATGCTTTTTGTTAAAAGTCTTACTGTACGTCAGAACGTTGTTGTAATTTAATCGGGTACCAATATTGTGTGTCACTCCGCCATTGGCACCACCACTTCTGATGGCTTGTATACCTCTGGAATCGTTAAAATATTTGCTCTTCATGCTATTGTCGGTATAACTGATTAATCCACGATAGATTAAGCTTGGCGTGATGTTGTATTGCAGCTGCAAACTCATGTTGATGGCTCTGGTAATGGCCTCTCTTTTTTGACTGTCGATGGTAATCAACGGACTCTGGAATGTTGGAGAATCCTGATTGTCCAACGGATCTACGGTTAAGGTTTTAAGATCTTCATCAGATCCCGTTTTTCCAATGGTCGGCCTGTACTGTAACAAGTTTTGCAGCATGCTCAAACGTGCATTTCCACCATCATTTGTTGATAATCCGGTTACTTTTTGATTGGAGTAGTTTACGATTGCGGTAACCGTAACCTTTTTGCTGATCGAATTGGTTACGTTTAGTTTTGCGATATTTTTTACCGATCCGCTTCCCAGCATAATGCCCTGATCGTTATTCACCGAGTAGAAGGCATTGTATTTGGTATCATTTTCACCTCCGCTAATGCTTAGCTTGTGGTATTGACTTTCCACGGCATTTCCAAAAACCTCATCCTGCCAGTTGATGCCTTGTTGGTCTTTGTAAAGGCCTTCAAGCTGATCATAAGTTCCAAAAGCACTCACAAACTTCTGCATTCTGGCATCATCAGTCGCTGATTCATAAAGTAATTGGGTGTATTGGTAAGGATTCATCACCGGAAGGGTTTTGGCAATAGTCTTGATCCCGGCATAAGTGTCATAACTTAAAGTGAGTTTTCCTCCCTTTGCTTTTTTGGTGGTTACCAGTACAACTCCGTTAGCGCCTTGGGCACCATAAATAGAAGTTGAAGAAGCATCTTTTAGTACATCGATTGATTCAATATCCATCGGATCTAAAAAGCTTAATCCTCCGGTTTGAGCTACACCGTCGACAACATACAAGGGTTCATTGCTTTGTGTAATCGAAGTTCCGCCCCTAATTCTAAGGGACGGTTCAGATCCGGGTGTACCGTCAGACATGGTCACCTGCATACCGGCAATACGGCCTTGTAATGCCTGTGCCACATTTTGAACCGGAATTTTAGCGAGTTCCTGTCCCTTAACAGAAGAGATAGCTCCCGTAAGATCTTTTCTCGCTTTGGTTCCGTATCCTACTACAACTACCTCATCCAGATTATTGGCGTCATCGAGTAATTTAGTATTGATAAGCGTTCTGTTTTTAACAGGTTCTTCTTTAGTTTTAGTTCCGATGAACGAAAAAACTAAAATAGCATTTGATTTTACCTTAATTTGATAATCACCGTCCATAGCAGTAACAGTGGTGTTTTTGGTTCCTTTTTCAGAAACAGTTGCTCCCGGCATAGGCATATTCTGAGCATCGGTTACCACCCCTTTTACAGTAATAATATCCTGCCCGTACATCACTTTGCAGGTGGTAAGCAGCAAAAATAAAAATAGAGTCCTTTTCATAATTTTTTTTAAACCGGAATAAGGGCAACCTTACTTCCTAAATTGATGTTATATAAGTTGATATCTGGTCTTGCTGCATAATGAGAAATCACTCTTCTGAATCATTTATCTTCTTCTTCTTATTATTGCGTGACCGAAATTCCGAATTACTGTTGTAATAAGTTTGAGATCGACTGCCGTTTGACATTATTGTTTAACCAATCGCTTCATTATTTTTAATGGACGAAAATTATAACAATTTATTAACTGAGGAAATTCGCAGAGGAATTTTCCGCCTGACAATTAAAAATAGATTCTGTAGTTGCTGGTTCATTTTTTTGGAATTGGTCATGTTTTTTTTGATTTAATAAAAACAAATATATAAATCGACTATAGAGGACAGTTTTGAAAATGTCCAAATTGCTATTGATTTTGATTAATTGTACTTTTAAAACCCTTTGAAATCCTTGTAAAATCAAGGTTTTATAGTATTTTTGAGATTTTGTTTTCAGTAGGAAAGTGCTGTTTTTACTGCGCTGTTTTGAAATAATTTGTGTTGGGCAAAAGTTAAATTAAGTGGAATAACAGGTTAACGAAAACGATGTAATTTTTACAGAATATAGGAGGGAAGTAAAGCGATTTGTCATTTCCTTTTCAGATAAAACTGATAAAAGTGTTGTGGGTTTTTATTTTTTTAGGATAGAAGGAACAATATGTTTACAATAATACCGAAAAGAAACGTGCGGATTGTTTTTTTTATGGGTCATTCCTACGGAATTCAAATGTCGGGGACGAAATTTTTGTAGGGATGGATTTTAATCCATCCCTACAAAATTGACCGAGCCAAAGGCTCTTTTTAGTAGTTCCGAAGGAACGGCTCATATTGTAGCAACGGATTTTAATCCGTTGAATGAAAAAGGAAGACAACGTTGGAATTCCGTAGGAATGGTACATACCATCCGGTAATTAGTAGCTCCCAAAAAAAAAGCGTCTAAATTTTAGACGCCTTTACAATACATAATATTTTGAAAGGAATTAGAAAAGCTTAATCATTCAGATTTGTTTTTACCTCACTTTTTTTACTATCAATTTGTAAACTCATATCAATAATTCCCTTTTCGAAATCATTAGCCTTATTCATCTTAATGCTGATCTCTGGCGCTTTAGTTCCGTCATACGGATAAACTACCGTAATAAAAGTTTGTGTTGCAGCAGTGGTTTTCGGCTTTTCAAAAACAAAAGCCGGACGTGCGATTTCTTTGGCATACTGATAGGAAACTTTACCATCTTCTTCATTTAGGGTTACTCTATCGGTATTTAAAGATTGTATCAAAAGATTGTTGCCATCTTCGTAAGTGGTTGTAACACTATTGTTTGTTTTGTTGAAAACAGGTTTACTGTCTTCTTTTAATTGAAAGTGAACTCCTAAGTTTCCGGTAGCTTTTCCAATTGTTTTATCCAAAATTAAAAAGTACTTCTGATCTATAAAAAGAATGGTACGCTGGTGGTTTAAATCAGTATAACTTGGATTGGTATAGGTCAATTGATCTAAGTTTTTAGAGGTACTCCATTTGTTTTCTTTGGCTTTGGTAATGATCATGTTCTGATTGTCAAGTGTCAACGTGCTGTGTACTTTGGTTTGACGGTACCAATTTCTCATTTTGGTTACCTCAGCATCACCACTGTAAATGTAGCAGCCTGTATCTGGTGTAAAATTGCGTCCTTTTACCCAAAGTTCAAACGTACCGTTGTCGGGCTGTGCATGGAATTCGGCCGGAGGCCCCGCTTTAACAATCATGACGGTTGATTTGTCGTTCCATCCGTTTCTAAAAGTATAGAAACCTCCGTCTGATAAGCCATGGGATCCATAATTGGGTAATTGTCCTTCAGCACCAGCTGTACCCAAATATTTCAGGAGTCCGTTTTCAGGAAACATTTTTGACCAGTTTAGAAATTGTTTTATTCTGCCACTTTTATCAAAAGTCCAGGAGTCGCCAAACATTGGTGTACTGTAATCGGGGAAAGAAATATTGGCTGTCGCCACCATCATTTTTTCGATTGTTTTGGAGTAGGTTTCCGGAAATTCTTTAGCTACACCCGCCATTTTAGCCGAGTTGTAGGCTTTTAAAAAGATTTCGATACAGGCAACGTGATAAATCGGTGAAAGCTCCCATTGTACGCCATCAGGGAGTACTTGTAGTTTTATTTCGCGATTGAGTATTTCGATGCCGCTTTTACGCCATTCTTCTGCTGCTTTGAGTTCCGGGAAAAAGGCTCCTGCACTCAGGATGCGCTGTGCTTCAAACAATAGATGATTGCCTTCTTTGCTGTAATTCTTAGGAATATAAGCCGTCTGTTTGGAGAAGCTGTTTAAGAATTCCAGTAAAAAAGCGGGTGTAAAATTCGATGAAACTACAAACAGGTTGAAGGTTCCCGGAAGACTTTGTATACGCTCTGATACTTCTAACGGGCGCCAGGCAAATTGGTCATTTTCTTTCGAACGTCCTAAAACGTTTTTTTTCTCCCAATCGCGAAACTGAGAAACCCATTCTTTGGCATATTTTTCATCGCCGCTGCTTCTGTAGGCCATTCCCATAGGCTGCCACCAGGTTACACGATGCAGCTGCCAGCGTACTTCATTGTCTTTTACCGGCCAGTAATCCCAGTTAATATCGGTTCCGTAATCAAAATAGCCATAGCCTTTGTGAGGCTGAAACTGATGCAATAAAGCATTATCGGCTTTTAACTGATTGGCTTTTCCGATATCTTTTCCTCTAAATCGGGTTTCATCGCCCACATTAAAATCAGGGCTTTTGATCTTTCTTCGCTCGCGGTAATAATTGAGCAACGCTCTGGCGGCTTCGTCATATTTACCGGAAGTAAAAAGCTGATTTACATTCTCCAAACCCGGATAGTGAAGGTTGACAACATCAAAACTTTCTCTTGTCAGTTGTTTTTCCTGTGCATGAGTAAAATAAGCGGTGGTAAATAGCAGGAGTAAGGTTATTGTTTTTTTAAGATTTTTCATTAGTATTTAATTATTGTTTTTTAAATTCCAAATTCAGTTAATCGTTTATTGTTTTATTAATTTGACGGTTTTCTTTTGTTTGCCCTGACGTATTTCGGCAAAATATATTCCGGGAGTCCAGTCACTGCCGAGAACGATAGTTTGTCCATAGTTTGATTTTAGGGTGTTGACACGTTTTCCTAAAGTATCGAACACATTTACAAAAATAGTCTGTCCGGCTTCACCTGTAACATTGATCTTAAAATCGGATAGGGAAGGGTTGGGAGCAACCATAACTGCTAAATCTTTAGAAGCTTGCTCCGTCGGATCATGGATACCCAATGTGGATGATTTTACGAGTTCGGTTTGAATGGTAAGTCCGTTAATCGTAGCAAAAGTAACTTCTGTATTAGCACCATTGATAGTGGTGGTTATATTTGAAGCTGGTGCGACCAATTCCCACTGACCGGCAAGAGTTAGCTTTACAGGGTCTGTTTGTGCTACTCTGTTTAAAATGGAGTTTTGACTACTGATCTGGCTCCAGGTGTAGGTTTCATTCGAAGTCAAAAGTCCTAAGTTTGGATTGGTCAGGCTAACTTTCAATTTGTTCCCGTTGTCCGTCTTTTGAGTCATCACAGCGGCCGGTTTGTTTACACTTACTACTACATCATAAGTAAATATAGTATTTGGAGTAAAAATGACATACCCAAATATGGCATCCGGGAGGTATTGCACAATGTGTGCCTGACTGTTTTGATGGTAAATTTTAAAGTAAGAAGTAAAATTAGCCGCCAGTTGTTGTGTAACGGTCTGTCCGCCCTGCAATACGACCGCATATTGAAATTTGGCTGAAACAGGGGCAGTACCATGATTGATATAGGCACTGGTAAAATTACCCGAAGTATTTGCGGTATTGCTGTTGTTGCGGGAGTTTTGCTCCAATCGGTTAATGGTTATCGCATCGGTATTACTTGAATTTCCGGGAACCACGTAGCCATTGCCTAAAGCATCTGTCGCCCAGAAGGCTCCTGTTTGGGTAAGTGTATAAGTATTGCCTGTAGTGGCCGTACCGTTAACATAAGTTGCTGTTGCTGTATTGGCTAGTGCTGTTTGAAACAGAGTAGTATGAATAGGGTAGGTTCCGTTGGTATCCCTGATATTAGAACCCAGACAAAGAATCATATTTTTGAAGAAAAAATTAGACTTCAAAGCCGTCATTCCGGTAGCCGAATTATAATCTTTATAGTCCATACCAAAAATGCCGTTATGGTCTAAAGAACCAACCGCCAGAAATGATTTTCCGTTCATCTCCCTCATAGTACCCGTTTCAAGGATGTTTAACGGAAGGTAGGCCACAGTTGTTCCGGGAAGATGCGACCAATCCCAGCCATTTTCGGAATAACCGTTTGAAGCTCGGGTCACGGGAACTCCGGTGGTCAGCAATTCCATAGCGCCTGCAGAGGTATATCTGCCAAAAACATTTTCTGTGGCCGAATCCTCGAAATGCCAAATGTGTTTACTCGTTCCTTTGATGCTTGCCTGAAAGCCATTGTATTTGTGAACGCTCAATCCGGCAAAAGGAAAATTAAATTGTCCTTGGGTTATTTCGGGAAGTGGACTAATTCCTGCATTTAAAGTTTGCAGCAGGTCCATTAAACTGCCAGGCGTATGAACCAGTGTGATCGATAGGGCATTTTGTCTCAGTAAATTAGTATTAGCGGTTGCAGAAAGGTTCCAAAGGCGAACAAATTCTCTTCCTGCTTCCAGATTGGCTACAGGATCGGCTACAAATAAAAATGCCAGTGCAGGTCGTAAGTCGTTAAGCGCATCAGTGTTGGTGAAGAATCTTCCGGCAAGTCCTAAAGGCATTTCAAAACCTTTACTGAATTTGCTGTAGTTTAAAATGGCATTTTTTAAGTTGCTTTGTGCTTCGGCATTTAATTCATAGGAGGTGTTTTTCAGCATCATGTTCATAATCGAAGATTGTTGCAACGCTTCTACTCCGTAGGAATTTGAATAAGCACCTCTGTGATGATAGGTAATAAAATCAGGCTTAATACAATCGTTCCAGCCGTTGCTTATTTTGAGAGCATTGTCAATAAATCGTTTCAGGAAATCCATATCGGTCACTTTTGTAGTTGAAGCATCGTCCTGAGCCAGTACATAACAAAATCGCTGCTGAATGGAAGAACGGATAATATCGGAATTAAAACCGGGATTGGTGAAATTGAAATTCGGGTAATCCGGAGAAATAAAAACCGTTAAGCTTTTCAGTGCTCCGAGATGATGTGTAAATTCTCCGGAAGCAACCAGTTCGTCTTTCATCAAAAAAACGGAAGTTGCATACCCTGAGGAGCGCAAACATATCCCGTGACCGCTGGTAATCACTTCTTCCGTGGCAGGAATGGAGAGATAAGCAAAATTAGTAGTACTGCTGATGCCTTTAGCTTTCATATAGTTGAAAAGTGCCAAAATAGAATCTCGCAGTGCAGTGCTGTGGTAGTCGGGATTAGGACTGGCAGCCGACCCTTTCAGCTGGTACAAAAAGACTAAGCGGATGAGTTTTTGTTCGACCAAAACCTGATACGCAGTCTGATCGGCACTGACGGTAAAATTCCATGCCGGACCAGGATTGGAAAAATCGTATGCCGAGAGGTTTTTGGCAGCTATACCATTGCTTAGAAAACGGCTGTATCTTTCGTTGACCTGTGGTTTAGAATAATCGAGATTCTCCCCTGTGAGCCAGTTTCGATATTTGACGGCAATCTCATTTACAACACTCAGCTGAGCGTACGAAAAGTTAAAAACTAAGGCTATTAGCCCGACAGATAAAAATAATTTTTTGTGCATAAGAGTGGTTATTAATAGATTAGTGGTTAGTAATTTATTGTATTCTTAGCAACTAACCCGCAAAACTTCCAACGGTTAGAATCGGAGGTTTTGCGGGCTTGTAATGAAGTTATTTGATTAGGAATTACGCTGAGAAAATACTATCGCGAGTAATTTTCGGCAAACTGTTAATTGTTCGGTCGAGTATTTTTTGTAATTCCTAAAGTAAAGAACTTCCTGTTTTATTTTTTTCGCAGACAGCGTATTGCACGAACTGTTTACTTTTAGATTTCTATTTTTTTAAGAGATGCGTATCTTTTTAAAGCTTCTAGATAATAATAATCGGCATAGTCAAGTGGTGTATCAATTTCTGAATTGTATAAAAAGGCACCCACGCTGTGTTTCAGTAAAAAATAATTGTTTTCACCCGGTTTCGCGAGATAAGCATCAGACGATAAAGATTTTAAAATGGCTTCGGCATAGCTGATGTATTTTTTTCCATCCTTAACCTGAGTACTTAAATCAAGCAATGCTGAGGCAATTACGGCTGCTGCCGAAGCATCTCTGGGAGCAAGTTCAGCAGTATCCAGAGCGTTGTGAACATCAAAATCCCAAACCGGTATTTTGTCTTTTGGCATACGCGGATGATTCATTAGGAAGGCAGCAATACTTTCGGCCTGTTGTAAAAATTTAGGGTTTTTGGTATTAGCATAACACATCGTATATCCGTACAATCCCCAGGCCTGACCTCGTGCCCAGGCCGAATCGTCAGTAACCCCCTGATGCGTTCCTTTTCGTAATACTTTGCCTGTTTTCGGATCGTAATCAACCAAATGGTAGGAACTGAAATCTTTTCTAAAATGGTTTTTTATCGTGGTCAGCGCGTGCGTATTGGCGGCGGTGGCATATTCCGGTTTGCTAAAGGCGCTGGCACTCCAATACAAATATTCAAGGTTCATCATATTATCGATAATCACCGGATAATGCAACCATTCAAAATCCCAGGAGCGAATAGCTCCTACTGTTGGACTAAATCGGGCGTAAAGATTTGCTGCCCCGTCAGCCAGTGCCGGAAGATAAGTTTTGTCTCCTGTAATTCTGTAAGCATTTCCATAAGAACAGTACAGCATAAAACCTACATCATGTGTGTTTTTTATATTTCGTATAGAATCTAAAGCAAGTGTGAATTTTTTAGCTTCTTCCGCCAGAACTTTATCCCCGGTGAGTTCGTAGCCATACCACAGACTTCCCGGAAAAAAACCGGTGGTCCAGTCTGTCAAACCTGCCAGTCTTACCGTTCCGTCAGGATTTACGGAACGCGGATTTTTCCCAGGTTTGTAAGTCTGTGCCGCTTTGTTTAGCTGGAAGCGAATGGTTTCGGTTGTTTTTTTAAACCAAACCAAAGAAGGATCTTCTTGTTTGAGATTGGCAAAGGAGTTTATGGTAATAGCAGAGAGTGCTAGTAATAGACATAATTTTTTTTTCATTGTTTACTCTTTTAGATTTATAATCTGTTTGTTCTAATGCTTTGATACAGCGAAGTTAGATTTGAGATTCAAAATCGTCTTTCAGTTTTTATCATAAAACTTTCAAATTTGTGTAAAGAGTCTGTTTTTTCCAGAATTAATGAAGGTTTTGACCTGCTCGGTTTATGCGGCGGCGTAAAAATGTGATTTTGAATTTTATGAAAGTCAAAAAATAGGTTTATAGGTGTTGAAGCATTAGCCACAGATTAATGGATTAAAATGATTAGCAAAAATCTGCTAACCATAGTAATAGAGAACAGGCGGAGCAATTTGCGTGAAAAATTGATTTAACACATAGAAACATAGTTTTTCTATAGCTTAAAAAGAATGTCTAAAAGAAATACATTTCTTTCACATAGAGCTATGTCTTTTATTTAAAGTGAAACGTCTTATTTTAAGTTACATGATCTATGTTTCTATGTGTTAGAACAATTATCACAAAAAAGAAGGAGCAACAAATAATTTAGCACAACAGGTTACCTATCGATTAATTACATAATTTTGAAAATAATAAACCAACACTATCGATTCCTTTGAGCAAAAATGCCATACCCACTTTGTCTGTTTTAAATATACTTGGCGAGCCAACGTTTGGTATCACCCTGTTTCGGCATAGTGTAAAAGGGCGTAACGAATTCGAGCAGCCTCATAAACACGATTTTTACCTTGTTTTTTTCGTAGAGAACGGTTCCGGATTTCATAGTGTAGATTTTAAACAAACGAAAGTAGAAGATTATCAAATTCATTTTGTAGGGGCCGGACAGGTACACAATTGGTCGCTTGATGTCAATACGAATGGTTTTCAGCTGATGATTTCTCCTGCGATCATGACCGTTTTTTCTAATTTGTCGCAGCTGCCTTTTTTCGGACAGAGTTCGCCTTTCTGTCTTTCTCTAAACAAAAGCGGTTTTCAGAAAATTAAAAGCCAGCTGGAAGAAATCGAAACAGATTTAATTAAAGATGATTTGTTGACCAAAGAAATAGTACTGCTGAGATTGCATCTGCTGTTTAAATTATTGCAAAAAGATTACGTGCTTCAATTTCCGGATCATGATGTTGCGGCCAAATCAGAAAAAATTATAAAAAAGTTCAAAACACTGATTGAAGATCATTTTACAACCCAATTCTCGGTGAATTTTTACGCCGGAGAGTTGAATGTGACTTCTAATTATCTGAATATTCTCTCCCAAAAATTCCTGAACAAATCGGCTGGCGATGTTATAAAAGAAAGAACCATTCTGGAAGCCAAACGATTGTTGATCAGTACTGATTTGTCGGTAAAAGAGATTGCTTATCAGTTAGGATTTAGCGATAATGGCTATTTTGCCAAAGTGTTTAAAAAGTATATCGGAAAAACTCCGACCGATTTTAAGGAAAATTATAATCTGTACCATTCTTATCATTAATCTTCCTGCTCCGGTTTTAAAAAAATAAGTGAATTTTGCAGTTCACCATTATTTCCTGAGCATTAGTTTTTCAGGAATATTTCACACTATTAACCAATGAGCGACAACAAAATAAACCGAAAGCAATTTTTAAGAATGGGAGCCGCAGCAACAGGGGCTGCCTTGTTTTCCGGAATAAGCAATACTGCAATAGCACATTCTCCGGAAGAGCCCGAAAAGAGTATAGCCTCTGCTAAAGAATATATTTTAACCAATGTAAGACTGGAAGACGGTTTTGAGTACAATGAAAAAAAAGAAGTAATTGCCACCAAAACCAATTTGTACAATGTGCATATAGCGGATGGGAAGATTAAAAATATTACAATCGACAAACCTGATGGGAAACTAAAAAAAGTAGATGCCAAAGGTCTTTTGATGCTTCCGGGATTGCGTGACATGCACATCCATATTGATAAAACCTTTTACGGCGGGAAATGGAATGCTGCTCCCAGAAAAGGATTTACGGTAAAAGACATGATTACGCTGGAACAGAAAATTATTCCGGATTTGCTTGTGGATTCTCAGTACAAAGCAGAGCAGGCTATTCAGTTGATGAAAAGTCAGGGCAGCTATTTTGCCCGTTGCCAATGTAATATTGATCCTGTGAGCGGATTAAAAAGTCTGGAGCATTTGTTGAAGGCTTTAGAGAATAATAAAGACAGTTTTGGATGGGAGATTGTGGCTTTTCCGCAGCACGGAATTTTATATTCGCAATCAGAACCTTTACTGAGAGAAGCCGCAAAAATGGGGGTAGATTTTATAGGGGGACTTGATCCTACAACGGTTGATGGAAATATGGAGAAATCACTTGACAGCATGTTTCAAATCGCGATAGACCATAATAAAGGCATTGACATTCATTTGCACGAATCGCCTCCTTCAGGAAAATCGGCTATAGAATACATCATTAAAAGAACTGAAGAGAACAAACAATTACAAGGAAAAACCTATATCAGCCATGGTTTTGCATTGGCCCGAATGGATCCGAAAGATTTAGAAGGAATTGCCGAAAAAATGGGAGCACTTGGAATAGGAGTTATTTCGACAGTGCCGATAGGAAAAACCATCATGCCCATTCCGACTTTAAAGAAGTACGGTGTGAAACTAATGACGGGTACTGACAGTATTGTAGACCACTGGATGCCTTTTGGAACTTGTGATATGCTGGAAAAAGCAAAATTATGCGCACAGCTTTATGGCTGGACAGACGAGTACAGTTTGAGTCGTGCTTTGCACATTGCCACCACAAACGAGGTGCTGCCGCTTAACGATGCAGGTGTACGCGTATGGCCTGCAACAGGAGATGACGCGCATTTTATTTTGGTAAAAGCAAGCTGTTCAGCCGAAGCAGTTGCCCGTTTGCCAAAAAGAGAAGGTGTGTTTTTTAAAGGTAAAATGATAGCGGGACAGATCGCCGGATTGTAAAAAAAATTGAAAGCGTATTTCTTACTGTCAATAGGCTGACCAGAACAGATACAGTTGTCTGTGAAAGAATAATGGTTTGGATTTTATGTTTAATCTGAATTACAAGCATAAAAAAACAATCAGTACACGTACTGATTGTTTTTTTGTTTGTAATCGATTTTGAACTTATGACAGGTGATACCTCATCATAAGGATATAGCGTAATTTTTTTATATACTATTTACCATTTGATGTACATACTGCCCCAGGAAAATCCTGCTCCAAAAGCCGTAATAACAAGATTATCTCCTTTTTTGAAATCGTTTTTGAAATCCCAAAGACATAACGGGATGGTTGCCGCTGTAGTGTTACCGTATCTTTGAATGTTTATTTTAAACTTCTCAATACCAATACCAATTTCTTCACTTACTGCCTGAATGATTCTTAAGTTAGCCTGATGAGGGATTACCCAGTCTACCATATCCGGAGTCAATGAAGCTTTTTCCATTAGTTCTTTCGAAGTACCGCTCATGTTTCTCACAGCGTGTTTAAAAACGGTTCTTCCTTCCTGATGTACAAAGTGCTGTTTGTTTTGAATGGTTTCTTCTGTTGTGGACAAAAGAGAACCTCCTGCACGTACAGAAAGGAATTCAGCACCTGTTCCGTCTGTTCTGAAAATGTTTTGATGAATACCGCGTCCGTCTGTAGTAGGTTGTAAAAGTACAGCACCTGCACCATCACCAAATAAAATACAGCTGTTTCGGTCTTCATAGTTCACGATCGAACTCATTTTATCGGCACCAACTACGACAACATTTTTGTATCTGCCGCTTTCAATAAAGCTTGCGCCTACCGAAAGTGCATATAAAAAACCACTGCAGGCAGCGTTAAGGTCAAATCCCCAGGCGCTTTTCAGTCCTGCTTTTTCGCATACCAAACTGGCAGCGGGAGTAAGAATATGATCGGGTGTTGATGTGGCGAGTATAAGGCAATCAATATCCAGAGGATTTATATCATAATTTTTTATTAAATCTTTAATGGCGAAAGAAGCCATATCTGAGGTTGCCAGTGCCGGGTCATCCAATATTCTTCTTTCTTTTATGCCTGTTCGAGAGGTAATCCACTCATCTGTTGTATCTATTCTTTTTTCTAAATCAGTATTGCTTAAAACCGTTTCCGGTACATATCCTCCAATAGCAATAATGGAAGCCTTTGTTGTATTCATTGAATTTTTTGTTTCTCTTTTAGTGTTCTTTTAATTTTGACTTTCGGCCCAAAACCTTTCTCCAGCCCATTTTACAAGAGTTTTTCGAAGAATATGTAGTACGAGGGGCATCTTCATTTACAGGGGCGCAATTTAACAAATATAAAGACGCAAAAATCTCGGGATTTGTTAATTTACTTTTAATATTTCTGTTTCACTTCATTATTAATAAAATCAAATCCTGTTTTGAATGATTTTGTTTCAGTTCTTCAATGTTTATAAAAAAGCAATCCAACTGAACTTTTTATTAGTCGCAATAATGCTTTTTTGTTACAGTTCAGTTTAAAAAAGTAAAGAATATTTAAGATAGCATTCTTTTAATAAATGAATAAGATTTGGTCTCATTCATTGTCAAAAGTGTAATATGAACTAATTAACTCTTGTTTTTATAAAGATAATTCTATCTTTACGGCCAGATTAAGGTCTGTTTTTTCTTTAGAGAAAACAGTTAAAAGGGAATCAGGTGTAAATCCTGAACAGACCCGCTACTGTAAGTTCTGTAAAAGTCTTTAACGTTACTTATGCCATTGTCCCGCTTTGCGGGATGAGAAGGCTGTTTAAAGATGGAACAAGTCAGGAGACCTGCCGGAATCACATAGTTTAAGACTTTCGTGGAATAAAGTTGAACAACAATAAACGGACCTGTTATTTTGTAACGGGATCCTGCCTTATTGCTTTTTTGACGATCACATCCCGAAGTTTATTTAATTAAATCAGTGATGTGTAAGACCAGAAAATTACTTTTATTTCTTTTCGTATTGTTAGCTCCCGTCGTACTTCGCTCACAGACTACTAAGGACAGTCTGAGGGTTTTGAAAGAAGTACTGTTAAAAGCAAAACCTTATCAGGAAGTGATTCCCGTACAAAGCCTTTCCGGAGTACTGCTTGAAAACTTAGCCAGCCACAATGTTGCCGATGCACTTCGTTACTTTGCCGGAGTACAAATCAAGGATTACGGTGGTTTAGGCGGACTTAAAACGGTGGATGTACGTAATATGGGAACGCATCACGTGGGTGTTTTTTACGACGGAATTCAGTTGGGAAACGCACAAAATGGAGTTACGGATTTAGGAAAATACTCTCTCGATGATATGGAATCTCTCACCATGTATAATGGTCAGAAGAGCGAAATATTTCAGTCGGCCAAAGACTTTGCAGCAGCTTCTACTATTTATTTGCGCACCAAACGGCCTGTTTTTGAGAATAACAAAAAGACCAATTTCTTACTTCGGTATAAAACCATGTCCATCAATTACAATGATCTTTCTTTCAGATTGGAGCATAAATTAAGTGATAAAGTAAGCTGGAGTGCCAGTTCTGAATACATAAAATCTAACGGAGAATACAAATTCAGATACAAAAGAAACAATCTCGACGGTACTGTGGCCTACGATACCTCAGCCACGAGACACAATAGTGATATTGAAGCATTCCGTTTCGAGTCTGGTCTGTACGGGAAAATGAAGAACGGTACCTGGGATGCCAAAGTGTATTATTACGGTTCCGAAAGAGGAGCACCTGGAGCTATTGTAGAAAATAAATTTTCGGATGGTTTTAGACAGTACGACAAGAATTTTTTTGCGCAGGGGACCTTTATAAAAGACCTTAGCGAAAGATATAAATTTCAGGCTAAGGCAAAGTATGCCTATGATTATACTCATTATGTAGCCAGAGACACCACCAATGTACTGGGTGAAGTGGTTACCGAAGGCGCTCAATCTGATGATAGTTATTACCAGCAGGAATATTATTTTTCAGCAGTCAATCTGTACAAGATTTTACCCACCTGGGACGTTTCGTTGTCAACTGATTTTCAGTACAACCGCCTTAATGCAACCAGAAAAGGTATAAAGACCCTGTTCTCTTATCCGGAGCGCTACACCGCTTTGTTTGCGCTGGCAAGTTCCTACAGACTGGATGGTTTTAAAGTTCTGGGTAGCGTTGTGGGAACGCACGTGCAGGAAGAAGTGCGTTATAATGCCAAAGCTCCAGATAAAACAGAATTCACTCCCGCCCTATTTTTGGGTTACACTCCTTTTAAAGCGTACGATTTTAATGTAAGAGCTTTTGCGAAACGTATGTTCCGAATGCCCACTTTTAATGACTTGTATTATACGATGGTTGGTTCCAGTACCTTAAGACCCGAATACATGAATCAATATGACCTTGGATTTACCTACAACATACCAATGGAGAAAGGTTTCCTGGATCAGTTTTCTCTTCAGGTCGATGGATATTATACCAATACAAAAGATAAAATAATTGCCGCTCCAACTGGAAATTTATTTCGTTGGATGATGACCAATATCGGGCAGGTGAAGGGAAAAGGAATAGAGTCGGCTGTGGATATGAAAATGCATTTCGGCAAAGTAAATCTGACTACTCATTTAACCTATACGTATTCAGAGAGCAGAGATTACACCAAGTTTGCCGGTTTGGAATTGTCCTCTTACGGAGATCAGATTCCTTATACTCCCTGGCACAGCGGATCAGGAATATTAAATGCAGATTATAAGTCATGGAATTTTAACTACAGCTTTATATACGTTGGAAAACGATACAATGGAAATGTAAACAATATTAAAATTAATGAAGTGCAGCCTTGGTACACCCATGATTTGGCGGTTCAAAAAATGTTCTCCTTTCATCAGTATAAAATAAAAGGAACGATCGAATTGAACAATGCCCTTAATCAGCAGTACGAGGTAATTTATAATTATCCGATGCCGGGCCGTACTTTAAAATTTATAATCAGTATGGCACTATGAAAAAGAGAAGTACCCGATTCCTGCTTAGTTTATTTGTTGCTCTTCTTTTGGTTTCCTGTAGAGAAGAAGAAACTATTTTTCCCTCTTCAGATAAAAGTGTTGCCGCACCCAGAAGCGATGGCAACATAGAAGGATTTTATCTTTTGAACGAAGGTAATATGGGAATGAACCGCGCCAGTATTGACGTGTTCAATTATAGAACAGGGAATTATACCACCGATATTTACTCCGAACGCAATCCAACAGTAGTAAAAGAACTGGGCGATGTGGGTAATGATATAAAAATTTACGGGAGTAAAGTGTATGCGGTAATCAACTGCTCCAATAAAGTTGAGGTAATCGACAAATGGTCCGCAAAACGAATCAAAAAAATAGACATTCCGAATTGCCGATATGTCGCTTTCTACAAAAATAAAGCTTACGTAAGTTCGTATTCAGGCCCTGTTGCTATTGATCCGAATGCCGAAATTGGATTTGTAGCTGAGATTGATACGACATCCTTAGAAATCAAACGCAAAGTGACCGTTGGTTATCAGCCGGAACAGATGGTGGTGCATAACGGAAAATTGTATGTGGCTAATTCAGGAGGTTACAAAGTACCTAATTATGACCGTACCGTATCCGTTATCGATCTTGAAACCTTTACCGAAATAAAAAAAATTGATGTGGGGATTAATCTTCATAGCATGCAGGTAGACAGCAGAGGTGATATTTATGTGAGTTCCAGAGGCGATTATTACAACACACCGTCTAATCTTTTTGTGATTGATACGAAGACGGATGAAAAGAAAATGAAGCTTGATATTCCCGTTTCGGCAACCTGTCTGGTCGATGATTTACTCTACTATTACAGTGTTTCATGGAGCTATCTGACCAACAGTAATAAGGTTACGTACGGAATATTAGATACAAAGACCAAAAAAGTGATTAACGATAAAATCATTACAGACGGCACTGATAAGCATATCATGATTCCTTACGGTTTACAGGTAAATCCCGAAACGAAAGAAATATACATTACCGATGCCCAAAATTATGTAGTGACAGGCTACATCTACTGTTTTACTCCCGAAGGAAAATTAAAATGGAAAACTACAGCCGGTAATATTCCGGCACATATTGCTTTTATAACTAAAAAGTGAAGAGTGAAGAGTGAAGAGTGAAGAGTGAAGAGTGAAGAGTGAAGAGTGAAGAGTGAAGAGTGAAGAGTGAAG
>NZ_CAGKLC010000028.1 GCF_903469665.1 Flavobacterium sp. UGB4466
TTGAAATTGTAAAATAATACTTAAACTTTTGACGACACCTTTTAAAATAGTTTGCTTATTACTTGTGTTGACTTTTTTTTCCTGCAGGAAAAATGAATTCGCGAATGCTAATGACAAAATCACTATTTCCTTCGATGGTAAGTATTTAAATGGCAAGGAGAAAGAAAAATATTTAGATTCCATATTTAATTTTTTAAAGGATCAGAATAATGATTCTGTTACCAGAAATCTTCATTTTAAGCTGTCTACAGAATATTACTATAATAAAAACCCAAAGAAATCTCTAGCAGCCAGTTTAGAGGTTTTGAGATTATCTAAAGAGGCTGATGACAAAGAAGGAATCGCAAAAGCATTTTATTATATTGGCGACAGCTATGGAAATGTAAAAAAGGACAGTGCTTATTTTTATTATTTGCAAGCCGAAAAAGTATATTCTACCTTATCGGATTACGATAATACGGGACGGATGTTATTTAACAAAGCTTATGTTTTGTTTTATGACGGAAATTATATTGAATGTGAGGTTGAAATCTCCAAAGCTTTACAGTATTTAAAAGAATCCAAAGATCAGCAGTTACTTTATTGCTGTAATGCCTTAATGGGGAATTGCCTGGAAAAGCTGGTCAATTATGACAAAGCATTGTGGTACCATCGTATGGCTTTGAATAATCTGGAAAAGATAAAACTGAATCATATTGACAAAGATGAAATAACCAATTACAATGTAACTGCTACGATTAATATTTGTAATCTATATGATTTAAAGGGGGAATATTTAAAGTCCATAGCAAAACTACAAGGTTTACTTTCAAGTGATTTAGAGAAAAATTGGCCTCGTTTGTATGCTAATGTTCTGAGTAATCTGGCCTACTCTAAAATGAAAATCGGAGAATATGACAATGTTTATGAAATGTTCTCCAAATCATTAGAGATTTTGAAAAATAAAGGAGATGAAGCAGATATTTTATATAAAAAGATCCGCATTGGAGAGTATTTCCTCACACAAAAAGATACTGCGAAAGCAATAGAAGTTTTAAAAGAAGCCAATTTGTTAGCTACTCGAATTAAGAACAGTAATGAAATTTTAACTTCATTAAAACTGCTTTCTACTCTGGATAAGAAAAATAGCCTCTATTATGCAAATGAGTACATTAATCTGAGTGATAGCATCAATATTGTTCAAAAAAATGCACATAATAAATATGCAAGAATTGAGTACGAAACTTCCAGAATTGAAGATGAAAATAAGGTTCTGACGAAGAAAAATTTCTATATTTTAATCCTCTCATTTGCATCGATTTTTCTATTGCTGATTATTGTTATTTTAAGATATTCCAAGTATAAAAATAAAGAATTTCAGTTCCTTAAAAAGCAAAAGTCTGCAAACGAGGAAATCTATTTATTGCTGATGGAACAGCATGAAAAAATAAACAATGCAAGAGATAATGAAAAATCCAAAATTGCAAAAGAACTGCATGACGGAATTATGAATAGAATTTATGGAGTCCGAATGAATCTGGGCTTTTTTAATTCTAAGGTAGAGAAGGAGATAATTGAAAAAAGAAAGGAGTATATTTTTGAACTGCAAAATATAGAAAATGAGGTTAGAATGGTATCACATGATCTGAGTCACAGTTCTTTTTTAGATGGTAATGACTTCAATGTTTTACTGTTAAGTTTAATCGAAGGTCAAAAGGGGATTAGTGATACTGATTTTAGCTACACAACCGACGAAAATTTTGAATGGTCAGCTATTCAAAATATTTATAAGATCAATTTATACCGTATCATTCAGGAAGCGATTTTAAATATCAATAAATATGCGAATGCCACAAAATGTGAAATTAAAATTCAGTTTGAGGCTAATAGTGTTCTAAGAATGTCTATTACTGACAATGGTCAGGGATTTGATACGACAACTAAAAAAGAGGGCATTGGTTTGAGCAATATGAAAGAAAGAACCAGCTCGCTGAAAGGTAAATTTAGTATTGAATCACAAATTGGAAAAGGAACCAAAATTGAAGTCCTGTTTACTATCCGGGAGCTTGCTTAAAGCTCTAAAATGACAAAATTTTAACGATCTCCGTAAAAGTCCTTATACCCGACAGGTTTAAAAAAAACCTGTCGGGTTTGTTTTACTTATTGGTTTTTAGAGGATTATAATCGTTTTCGCTTTCCACACAGAAACAGCGAGTATTTGATTTATTATCAGTGTTTGACGCTTTTTAATATGAAAGCCCGTAGTTTTTATTTAAAAAGTCCGTAATTTTTATATAAAGACTACTACTATTTTAGCCGTAAATAAAATGTGTTTTAATTTTTCAAATCCGTATTAAGAAGAGTATTCTCGTAACCGAGGACAGCGAAGCTATTAAAAAAATGGAGTGTTATTTATGAAGTCAATTCACAATGGTTGGTACGTTTTATATGTTAAATGTCATCATGAACGAAAAGTATTTGATATGCTTGGATATCTGTCTATTAAGGCTTTTTTACCAACCATTCAGGTACAGAGTACACGTACGGACAGAAAAAAAAGTATTCAGAAATTGCTTTTCCCTTCTTATGTTTTTGTAAAGATAAATTCCTCATTAGATTTTTATAAAACGCTTTCCGTTAATGGGGCCTGCATGTACATCCGTTTTGGAATGGAGTATGCCAAAGTGAGCGATGAAGAAATGAGGAAAATTGAACTTTTGCTTTTAAATAATGACGTTACTGAGGTCGAAACGCATGTTGAAGAATTTAGTGTCGGAGATTTTAAAACGATCTCTTACGGTTCCTTAAAAGGATTAGAATGTGAAGTACTAAATACAAACAACACCAATAAAATTGTGGTTAGAATTGATTCGCTGCAGAAAAATATCACCGCTACAATTCCATCCTATTATTTGCAAAATTAACATTATGGAGCGTAAAAAGCCCGGCTTTCGATTATGATGAAGTGAAACTTTGAATAAGAACGAGCTTTTTCCTGCGGATGAGTAATAAATTAAATATCTATAGTATCCATATAATTAATAGAACTATTTCCGATGAATGATTTAGATCTATTTTGTTAAAAGACAGTTTTTTATAACTAAACAGAATTCTCATACTTTTTTCATCACAGTTTGAAAAAGTAAATGTCCATCAAATTATTAGAGTTTTAAATGACAACCATCGAACAAAAAAGTATTTCGAACTATTGGGTAACAAAAGTTAAGAATAAGCCCCTGATGAATAGTGTTAAGGCAGAAAACGGGGATAGTAAGAACATACAAGTTGATACCGACAATCTTTCGTTTTTTAAAAAAATTACAGCTGAGAATGCAATAGCAGAACTAACGGTTTTAATTGCGGTTTACACTGCCTTACTGCAACGCTATTTTGAAGTAGAGAGTTTCATTTTTACGTCGAAACCTACTGATGCTGAAACTGCATTATTGTTTAATAGTATCTCCACATCTGGTCAGTCATTTAAGGATTATTTAGGGGAAGTTAAAAAGGAATTACAGGAAGTTTATAAACATTCGGACTATGACGATACATTACAGGAAAAATATCCTTTTGCTGAATATGCTCTTTTTGGCTTTTTCTACAATTCAAAATCAGCTCACACAAAAAATAACTTTCCGTTTTCAGTATCAGTAAACAAAAATGATACAGAATTGGAGTTATCTCTTTCCTATGATGTTTCGTTTGTGGAGGACCATGTGGCAGCTCATTTTTTAAGTACTTATGCAAACTGGCTGTTGCAACTTGAGCATTGTATGAATGATTCGGTTGATCAAATACCGGTTGTTACTTCGTTGGAAAAAGAAGAATTGTTAAACTCTTTTAATCCTTCGGTAAAAAAATATCCAACTAAAACGCTGGTTGAGTTATTTGAGGTACAGGCAGCAAAAACACCAATTGATACCGCTGTTATTTTTAAAGAAAAGGAATTAACTTATAACGAACTGAATCAGCACGCGAATCAGTTGGCCCATTATCTCAGACAAGAGTATGATATTCAGCCTAATGATTTAGTTGGAATAAAGCTCGAACGAAACGAATCTATAGCAGTAGTTGTATTAGGGATTCTTAAATCCGGTGCTGCTTATGTGCCTGTCGATGTTAATTATCCTGAAGAGCGCATTACCTACATCGAAGAGGACAGTCAGTGTAAAGTGGTGATAGATGAAAATGAATTTAGACATTTTCTTAGTCGTAAAGACAATTATAAAACAGACAATCCTGAGATACTAAATCAGTCTACGGACTTAGCCTATATCATTTATACTTCGGGAACTACCGGAAACCCGAAAGGGGTTATGATTACGCATCAGAATGCAGTTGTTTTACTTTATTGGTCCCAGGAGGAGTTTAATGCTGCTGCTTTTGATGTGGTCTATGCGGCAACTTCTTATTGCTTTGATCTTTCGGTCTACGAATTATTTTATCCTTTGTCTATTGGAAAAAAAATAAGAATTCTGGACAATGCACTCGAAATTGGAGAAGCACTTCAGTACGATAAAAAGGTATTGATCAATACCGTGCCGTCGAGCATTCGAAATACGATAGAAAGCGGATACCGTTTAGAAAATGCTGCGATCATAAATTTGGCAGGCGAACCTTTTCCGGTTGATATTGCTAAGAAATTATTACAGACTAATGCTGAGATACGAAATTTATACGGGCCATCTGAAGATACAACCTACAGTACAGTTTATAGATTAGCAGCGCAAAAAGAGTACACGGCTTCAGTTTCGATAGGCAAACCACTAGCGAATACTCAGGTTTACCTATTGGATAAAAATTTAGAATTAGTCCCTGTTGGTGTAGCCGGAAAATTGTACATCTCGGGTGATGGATTGTCAAAAGGATATTTGAATCGTCCTGAACTAACTGCTGAAAAATTCATACCGAATCCGTTTAAAGAGGAATCTTTAATGTACGATACCGGAGACATGGCCAAATGGCTTCCGGATGGGACTATTGACTTCCTGGGAAGAAAAGATTATCAGGTAAAATTAAGAGGATACCGCATTGAATTGGGAGAAATTGAAAACGCAGTGCTTTCTTTTTCAGAAAATATTACACAAGCCGTTGCTCTGGTATTACAAAAAAACGGAGTCCAGAATTTAGTGGTGTATTTCACTAAAACTAAAGTGACAGATCACGAAATTTTAAAAAATTACCTTAAAGAAAAGCTGCCAGCTTTTATGATACCGCATTATTTGATTGGCGTGGATAAAATTCCGTTGACACCAAACGGAAAAATTGACCGTAAGGTTCTTGAAGATTTGCCGTTGAATCAGGTATCCAATGCAAATTATGTAGCCCCGAAAAGTGAAACAGAAAAAACACTGACGATTATTTGGCAGGAAATTTTAGGGATCGAAAAAGTAGGTATCGAAGATAACTTTTTCGATTTGGGAGGACACAGTTTAATGATCGGTCAGGTGATCAATCTTATCTACAAACAGTTGGAGGGATCTATTTCTTATAAAGAGTTTTTCTTAACTCCTACTATTGCACAGATAAGTCAAAAAATACAAAAAGGAGGTTATAAGGTAATTCCCAAAGCGAAAGCGCAGGAATATTACCCGTTAACCTCTTCACAACATAAAATTTGGGTGCTGAGCCAGTTTGAAGGCGGTAATAGTGCCTACAACATGCATGGAGCTTTAAAATTTAGAGGAGATTTAGAAGTTTCAAAACTCGAAAATGCTTTCCGTCTTTTAATCGCTAAATATGAAATTTTAAGAACCTATTTTAAAGCGGGCTATGATGGTGAAATAAGTCAGTACATTTTAGAAGAAGGCGAATGGAATTTTGCCCTTACTCACGAAAATGATCTGAATAAGAGCACAGCAGAGATTTCTCAATATTTAAAGGAACAACAAGCGGCTATTTTTGATTTGACGAAAGCACCATTATTAAAAGCTGCACTAGTAAAAACAGAAGAGAACGAACATATTCTTTCACTGGTGGTACAGCATACCATAAGCGATGGCTGGTCTTTAGAACTGATGTTTGCTGAGATTGTAGCTGCTTACAATAATTTGGTTCAGGAGAAACCGGTTGATTTCGCACCTGCGGCAATTCAGTTTAAAGATTATGCAGCATGGTTACAGTCGCAGGAAAACGAAGAAGCGTTTTTAGATTCAGAAAACTATTGGTTGTCTGTATTTAAAGAAGATATTCCTGTTTTGGAATTGCCAAGTTACAGAAGCCGTCCGGTCAGACAAACTTATAATGGTAGTACGCTTTCGTATCAATTTTCGGAGGCCTTTTTATCAAAATTAAAACATTTTTCCCAGACGAATAATGTGACGCCGTTCATGACGCTAATGGCCGGAATCAATGCTTTGTTGTACCGCTATACAAATCAGAATACAATCGTTCTGGGCACTCCGATAGCCGGAAGGGAGCACCCAGATCTGGAAAACCAGCTGGGATTATTTTTAAATACGTTAGCGATTAAAACTGAAATAAATGGAACGGATAGTTTTTCGACCTTACTAGAGCTGCAAAGAAAGATCTTAATCGAGGCTTATGAGCATCAGAATTACTCCTTCAGCACTTTAGTCAACAAACTTAATTTAAAAAGAGACGCTTCAAGATCGGCCTTGTTTGATGTGTTGGTCGTATTGCAAAATCAGGCACAATTAAACACTATATCGACCCATGTTCCAATGTTGGGAGTTGAGATAGAGCCTTATGAAGTGAAACGAAATACTGCTCAGTTTGATCTTAGTTTTATTTTTACGGAGCAGGAGGAAAGGCTGTTATTAAGTCTGGAATACAATACCGATTTATACGATGCCTTTTGGATTAAGGCAATCTTCAAACATTTCGAGAATTTGTTGACAACTGTATTTACGGATGCAAACGTTACGATTGATGCTATTGAATATGTAGAGGAAACAGAAAAAGAATTGTTACTGAAAACATTCAATGCTACTGAAATATACTTTCCGAAAGAAGCTACTATTGTTGATCTGCTTGAAGCTCAGGCAGCCAAAACACCAAATGATTGTGCCCTTATCTTTAATGATGTACAGTTGACTTATAAGGAACTCCACGAGCAATCCAATCAATTGGGGGAATATCTGAGAGAAAATTATGCGATCAGACCCAACGATTTAGTAGGTGTTCGTTTAAAAAGAGACGAGCGTTTGCTCCTAACCATTTTGGGAGTGCTTAAATCAGGAGCAGCTTATGTCCCAATGGATGTTAATTATCCTGAGGATCGTATAAAATATATTGTAGAAGATAGTAATTGCAAAGTTGTAATTGACGAAAACGAATGGAGTAGGTTTCAGGTAAAGAAACATCACTATAGTACCGAAAATCTTTCAAAAATAAACAGAGCCGAAGATTTGGCTTATGTTATCTATACTTCGGGAACAACAGGTAAACCAAAAGGAGTTTTGATTACCAATAAAAATGTTTCAGCACTCTTGTACTGGGCTAAAAAAGAATTCGATACAGAACGTTTTGATTTGGTCTATGCCGTAACCTCACATTGTTTTGATCTTTCGGCCTATGAAATGTTTTTTACGTTATCAGTTGGCAAGACTATAAAACTGCTGAGCAATGCTTTGGAGATAAGTAAAGAATTAAAAACCGATAAAAAAGTTTTACTGAATACAGTTCCTTCCAGTATACGAAGTCTGATGGAGGAAGATTTTTCTTCATTAGAAAATGCCAGTATCATCAATTTAGCGGGTGAACCATTTCCGGTCGATATCGCCAGAGAATTGCTGCGCACTACAGCAGAAATCAGAAACCTGTACGGACCTTCTGAGGATACAACTTATAGTACCTATTACCAGTTAGAAAAAGGTAAGACCTATAAAACAATCCCGGTTGGAAAACCTATTTCCAATACACAGGCTTATGTATTAGACAAAAATCTGCAGCTTACACCACTGGGTATTGTTGGAAAACTTTATCTATCCGGCGAAGGAGTAGCTCTGGGATATTTGAATAAAGAAGAACTTACGGCCGCTAAATTTATCAAAAATCCATTTGTTGAAGGAAGTATTTTATACGATACGGGCGATATGGTTAAATGGTTTCCGGATGGGAATATTGAATTCCTGGGCAGAAAAGACCAACAGGTAAAACTAAGAGGCTATCGAATAGAGCTGGACGAAATAGAAAATGCTCTCCTGCAATTTTCAGCAGAGGTAAAACAGGTTGTGGTGGCGATAAAACCGTTTAAAGGCGCTGATACTTTAGTGGCTTACTACACAGTTGGTAATGCTATTTCTAAAGACGATTTAAAAGCCTATCTGCAAAGCAAACTGCCAGCTTATATGGTGCCGCAATATTATGTTGAGGTTCCTTTTATTCCTTTATCTCCAAATGGAAAAACAGACAAAGAAGCACTTCCGAATATCGATGAAACTAACGAGACGAATAGTGGTTATGTGGAACCGAAAGGACGGATTGAAAAAATAGTAGCACTTATCTGGAAAGATATTTTAGCAGTAGAGACCATCAGTGCGGCCGATGATTTTTTTAATTTGGGAGGGCACAGTCTCAAGCTGGGGCAGTTGATTAATAAAATAAACGAACAGTTACAGGTTACTGTTCCTTTTGAAAAGCTGTTTGAATATTCCGTTTTAAGAGATCAGGCCGAACTCATAAAGAGATCGTTCTCTAACAATTTTGAACCTATTGCAGCAGTTCCTGCGGCGACTTCATACGAGATGTCATATGCACAAAAAAGCCTTTGGATGGTCAGTCAGTTTAAAGGGAATGAAGTGGCTTATAATATTCCGGCCGTATATCATTTTCACGGAACACTTGACATTATTGCGTTTAAAGAAGCTTTCTATCGGGTTATCAAAAAGCATGAAATCCTGAGAACTGTTTTTAAAGAAGATGACGAAAAAAGTATCAGACAGTTCATTACACCATCTGAAGAATTTAAACTTTCGATTGGATGCGAAGATTTTAGCGACTTTAATGACAAAGAGCTGTTACTTCAGCAGGAAATTAAGCAAATAAGCAATTTTGAATTTGATTTGTTCAAAGGGCCTTTATTCAAGGCAAAATTAGTTCGTATCGATTCCCAACATCATGTTTTGTTATTTGTAATTCACCATATCATATCCGATGCTTGGTCATTGCAGCTTCTGATAGAAGAGATCAGTAGTAATTACAATTCAATATTGAAAAAAGAAGCGGTTCTGCCTTCTTCTAAATTAGATATTCAGTACAAAGAATACAGTCATTGGCTGAAAGCTCAGATTGAAACAAACGCTATAACTAGTGCTTATTGGATGAAGGAACTGCAGGGGCATTTAAAACCGCTCCATTATAAATATGAGTATCTGCTTCCGAATGATGTTGAAAATCAGGATAATAAAATTGATTTTTTCCTGAATGCCGAAGTCAATTCAGCCATAAAGAAGATCGCTAAAAAGCTTAATGTCACTGAATTTTCATTTCACTTAGCTGCATTTTTCAGTTTTCTGCATCTACAAACGGAGCAATCGGATATCGTATTAGGAGTTCCGTTTGCGGGAAGGGCTCATGCCCATCTCGAAGATCAGCTGGGGTATTATGTTAACCTGCTGCCTATACGAGTTAAATTTCATCAGAATGAAAATTTCGAAACCATAATCAGAGGGGTTCAGCACAAATTATCAAAAGCTTTTGAGCACCAAATGTACCCAATCGATTTAATCCTGAGAGATTTAGAATTTGAAAGGGGAGACAGAGGAACCAATTTTATCAATACCGGTTTTACCTGGAATGAGCTTACTCACGATGAATTTACAATCAATGAAAATCTTAAGGCAAAAGCGCAAAGTGTAGCTACAGAACAGGTTAAATATGACTTGTGGATAATTTCAAACGGTTCCGGTTTTATTCTGGAATACAGAAAAGAGGTTTTTAGTAAAGACACCATAGCTCTTTTTGCCGAACGTTATCTGGTATTTCTGGAAGAACTGTCAAAAGGCATAGAACATGAAATAGGAGCCTACAGTTTTAAAACCGAACGTGAAAAACAACTGGAAGCTTCCAGAATCAATATCGAAATCAATTTTTAGTGATCCTGTAAAATCAATACAACATTCAAATAAACCTTTTGTAATCCCTACAATATAATCAGACTACAGCATGAAAGATAAGAAAATCATACAAGATTATTGGTTGAACAAAATAAAGCAATACAGTAACGACAGCAGTTATTTACTGAGCAGATATGAGCAAGTTCCTTCCGGTCAGTATAGCATTGTATTAAAAAAGAACAGTCTGGATAAGATTGCTAAATTATCAGGAGGGAATGCCATTGCTGCGGCAACTATTTATTTGTCTGTTTTTAATACACTATTAAAAAGATATACTAATAACGAAAGTATCTGGGTGGCTTCGTCCCCTTTCAATTTGGAGGGAGTACAGCCCGAAAAAGATAGCTTGCTTTTTTATCATACTGCTATATCCAATATATCTTCATTGCGAGATGCGATAAACGCAACCAAACAGGAAATTGAAGATACTCTGCTTTATGATACTATTGATTTTGAGTTAATTGAAAAAGAGTTTCTAAATATTGAATTGACTCCTGAAGATTATCTTCAATATGCTTTTGTATATCAGAAATTAAATCACAGAAATAATCTATTGGCTCAGGCCAAACTTTGTTTGGAAATAGAAGATACCACTGCGGGTAAAGAATCAATTACCATACATTTTGATACTGCGAAATACGATGCACTTTTCATTCAAAATATGGTGGAGCATTTTATACATATACTTGAAAATAGTAGTGAGCTGATTGATACTAAGGTTGATGATATTGAATTCATTACGGCCTCTGAAAAACAGCAGTTATTGGAGTTTTCAGGTGAATCTGATAAGAAGATCGACGCAAGTGTTATCGGGATTTTTGAACAGCAGGTAAAAGCAACGCCTGACAACATTGCTTTAGTTTATAAAGAAAAAAAATACACCTATACAGCCGTAAACCGAAAAGTGAATCATCTGGCGAGTTTATTGCAAAAAGAGTACGGAATTAAATCCGGGGATATTATCGGGATCATGACTGATTATTCGGATAATACCATTTTCTCTTTTGCTGCGGCATTAAAACTGGGGGCTACTTATTTGTCTTTGGATTATAATCTTACGACAGAAAGACTTGATTATATCTTGTCGGACACACAGCCCAAAGCGATCATCACTCAACTCGAGTATCTGAACGACCTGCTTCATTACGATATCCCGTTATTTAGTATAGACGTCATGCTTAATGAAGAAAATATTTCCGATGTAAACTGGGAAAACAATAGTACAGGAGATATCGCTTACATCATGTACACTTCAGGATCAACCGGAGTGCCTAAAGGTGTTGTGGTAAAAGACAAAAGTATTGTACGATTGGTGAAAGAAACCAATTATATCGAAATTGATCCTCAGGACCGTATTCTGGCCATCTCAAATTCTTCGTTCGACGGTTCTACTTTTGATATTTGGGGAGCATTATTAAACGGAGCGACTTTACACATTCCGGAGAAAGATTTAGTGCTCAATTTTGAACTGTTGTTTCAGGCTATTACCACAAATGAAATTTCGGTTGTTTTTATGACAACGGCTTTGTTCAACTCCATGGTGGATACTGACATTGACAGTCTTAAAAACTTGAGAAAAATTCTTTTTGGCGGAGAAATGGTTTCCGTATCTCATGTGCGAAAGTTTGTCAATCATTTCGGAAGCGGAAGACTGGTACACGTTTATGGCCCAACCGAGAATACCACTTTTTCGACTTTTCACCCTGTTGAAGAAGTTTCAGAAGAAGCATCAGGAATCCCGATTGGAAAACCAATTTCCTATACTCAATGTTACATTCTTAACGAGAGTATGAAATTACAGCCTGTTGGTATTGCAGGAGAGTTGTATGTTTCGGGCGAAGGCGTTGCAGCGGGCTACTTAAACCAAGAAGAACTGACCTCAAAAAGTTTTGTTGAAAATCCTTATCAGGAAAATGCTCTGTTGTATAAAACCGGAGACATCTGCAAATGGCTGCCTGACGGTACGATAGAAATTTTAGGAAGAAGAGACAGTCAGGTGAAAATTCGCGGTTTCAGAATAGAACTAGGGGAAATCGAACGAAAGATAACGAGTTACAATAGTATTACCGAAGCTGTAATTCTCGTAAACAAAGACAGCCATGATGTGAAATTTTTAGCAGCGTTTTTTATTGCCGATGCGACTATCAATACTGAAGAGCTTCGTTCTTTCCTGGCGCAAAAACTGCCTAATTATATGGTTCCGGCTCATATTACTCAGGTGCCGCAAATTCCATTAAACAGAAACGGGAAAGTTGATCAGAAAGAATTAAACAAACTGGCAAAATCAAATACCGAAACGACCAGAGAGCTTGTTTTACCAACAACCGAAATCCAAATAGCCCTGCACAACATCTGGAAAGAACTGTTTGATAAAGAAGATATTAGTATAACCGATGACTTTTTCGACATTGGCGGACACAGTATTAAGGCAATGAATCTGGTGTCGACCATTCACAAAAACTTAAACATAAAAATAGATATCGGAAACGTTTTTGAAGACCGAAACATTAAAGCGCTTTCAGAAACGATACTGCAGGCTCAGGAAAATGAATTTCAGGAAATAGAAGCCCTGACAGAGCAGTCAAATTATGCAGTGTCATCATCGCAACAGCGCTTTTGGGCATTGAGTCAGTTTCAGGAAGCCAACATAGCCTACACAATTCCAAGCATCTACACCTTAACGGGAGATCTGGATCAAACGGCCTTAGCTTTTGCTTTTCAAACGATAACCAAACGACATGAAAGTTTCAGAACCACTTTTAAAGAAGATGAAAATCAGGAATTAAGACAATTTATTTTGCCTGAAGCGGAAAGTAATTTTGAGATTGATTTCGTTGATTTTTGCAATCGTTCAGAAAAGGAATTAGAAGAAACCATTAACAATCTCATTCAGGTAGTATTTAATTTATCGGAAGGACCGCTTTTAAAAGTAAGTGTATTGCAGGTAGAAGAATCCAAAGCGATACTGGTAGCAGTGATGCACCATATTATTAGTGACGGACTGTCTATGGAGGTTTTTATCGAAGAACTGCTGCATTTGTACAAAGCCCGTAAAAATAAACTTGCTGTAGATTTTAAACCGCTCAGAATACAATACAAAGATTTTGCTGCCTGGCAGAATGAACAACTGGAGAATGAATCGTTGCAGGTTCATAAAGCCTACTGGACGGAGAAATTCTCAGGCGAGCTTCCGGTGCTCAACCTTCAAAAAAGTAAAATTCGTCCTAAAATTAAATCCTATAACGGCGAAACAATTACCATAAATATTGATAGCAGAACCTTAAAAAATTTTAAAAATATACTGGATCAGGAAAACCTGACTTTGTTCATGGGGTTGCTAACCGTGGCAAATGTCCTGATTTATAAATATACCAATCAGGAAGATATTATACTGGGAACTACGATTAGCGGTAGAAATCATATTGATTTAGAGGGGCAAATTGGCTGTTTCATTAACGTATTGCCATTGCGCAGTCAGTTTTCACACAAAGATTCCATAATTGATTTATTCCGAAAGGTAAAAAAAGGAACACAGGAAGCTTACGAACATCAGATTTATCCTTTTGAACAATTAATCGGTGATTTGAATCTCACACATGATATCAGCAGAAATCCTTTATTTGATGCTACAGTCGTTTTACAAAATGCCGATTTAGATCAAAAATTAGAGGTTCTCAATAGTGAAGGTCTTGAAATAGCCCTCTATGAAAAAATAAAAGCAACGGTAAGCCGATTTGATATTTCATTCAATTTTGTAGAAACGGTAAAGGGACTGGAATTTAGCTTAGTCTACAATACGGATATTTTTGATACCATTTTTATTCGTCAAATTCAGAAACATTTTCACAACCTGCTGAATGCCGTAATTGCAAATCCGCATAATTCTATTGCTTCCCTGCCTTATTTATCAGTAGGCGAAATACAGCTTTTTACCTCAGATTTTAGTGCCGGAACCTTTAATTCTCAGGTTTGTCTGGACATTGTCGAAGCCTTTCAGTATCAGGTTAGAAAAACGCCTGCGCAAATAGCCGTTGTATATAAAAACCAACAATTGACTTACGAGGAATTAGATCGTAATGCAAACAAAATTGCGCATTTGTTAACCACAGAGTATGGAGTGACTAACGGAGAAAAAGTCGGAATCATTTTAGATAAATCAGAACTTTTGATCAGTACCATACTCGGGATTTTAAAAGCCGGCGGGGTATATGTTCCAATCGATGTGGAAAGTCCTAAGATCAGAAAAGAATTTATTGTTAATGATATCGGCGCAAAAGTCATCATTACCCAGATGGACTATATGTTTGATCTTGACTTTTTTGAAGGAAGTATTATCGCCATAGACGTTCAGTTAGACGCTTTAGAAAGTCATTCTCCGGCTCCGCAAATAACGAACAGTCCTGATGCTCCGGCATACATCATGTACACTTCCGGCTCTACCGGAAATCCAAAAGGCGTTTTGGTACCGCATAAAGGGGTTACCAGACTGGTTAAAAACACCAATTATATCGATTTTGATAGGGTACACGCCATCTTGTCTACAGGTTCTGTTTCTTTTGATGCCTCGACGTTTGAGTTTTGGGGAGCATTGCTTAATGGTGGAAAATTGGTTTTATGCGACAAAGAAGATTTACTAAACACAACCAAACTTGCTTCCCTAATAAAAACAGAAAAAGTAGATACCATGTGGTTTACATCGGGACTGCTAAACCAGTTTACCGATCAGGACGTATCCCTTTTTGAAGGATTAATCAATGTACTGGCAGGAGGTGAAAAATTATCAGCTAAACACATCCGTAAACTACTGGAAGCCTATCCGGAACTGAACCTTATTAACGGTTACGGACCTACTGAAAACACTACATTTTCGGCAACCTATAAAATTACAGCACCGGTAGAAGAGGATATTCCGATTGGTAAACCGATCAACAATTCTAAGGCTTACATCTTAGATCAAAATTTAGAACTATGCCCACTGGGAGTTGTTGGAGAAATATATCTGGCAGGTGACGGACTTTCATTAGGCTACTTGAATGCAGCAGAATTAAATGCCGAAAAGTTTCTGAATCCGAGGAGTTTGAATAGAGAACGAGTGTATAAAACCGGTGATTTAGGATTGTGGCTGCCCAATGGGAATATCAAATTTTTTGGAAGAAAAGACAGCCAGATCAAACTTCGCGGTTACCGAATTGAACTCAACGATATTGAAAAAACTTTAGATGCACACCCGGATATCAATGGGGCAGTAGTGGTATTGAAACAATTATCAGAAGCAGCAGACGAAAAATTTATTGTGGCTTATGTTAAGTCCAATCAGGTTATGAATCAAAAGGAGTTAAAGGCTTATCTGGCAGAAAGACTTCCTTTTTATATGATTCCAACTTATTTTATCGAAGTCGAGGATTTCATTTTGAATAAAAACGGAAAGATTGACAAAGAACTTCTTCCCGAGATTGATTTGTCGCAATTAGAAAGAGAATACATATCCTACCGGAATGAAACGGAGAAAACCCTCTCTGAGATTTGGAGTGAAATATTGTTGATCGAAAAGATCAGTGTAACCGATGATTTTTTTGAAATAGGAGGACACAGTTTGAGAGCCGTAAAATTAGCCAATATGATTCAGGAAAGTTTTGGCGTTGAAGTGAGTATCGGACATGTATTTCAATTCAGAACTATCGAAACGATGGCCGAACAGCTCAGGTTTATTCAGAAACAAGAAGAGCTGACAGCAAACAAAAAAGACCTTCAGGAAATCGATATCGACTTATAATACGACTGCTTTACTTTAATAATTGAAATATCCTCTGAAAATTAAAATAAACCAATGAAAGACTTAATTGATAAACTACAGGGAGAAGGAATTTTACTCGAACTCATAGACCATAAACTGAAGGTTTTTGCCGAAAAATCTACTATTGCTCCCGGTTTAATTGAAGAAATAAAAAAGAACAGAGAAGAGTTGACTCTTTTTTTACTGAACAGTCAAAAGCTGCAGGCATCAAAACCTGTATGGCCAGAAATACTAAAAACAGCCGATTTAGAGTATTATCCATTATCTTCTTCACAATATAGAATGTGGGTTTTAAGTCAAATGGAAGAATCCAGTAAAGCCTATAATGTTCCGGCTTTATACACTTTTGAAGGGAATCTGAATGTTAAAACATTGGAGCATGCTTTTCAGTTGATTATCGAACGTCATGAAATTCTAAGAACCAGGTTTGTCAATAAGGAGAATACCGTTGTACAAAAAATAATTCCTGCCGCAGCAATACAATTTCAGGTAGAAGAAATAGATCTAAGAAATCAAACAACCAGCGCAGAAGAATTAATCAGCAAAGGAATGTCCTATTCTTTTGATTTAGAAAAAGAGTTGCTGTTAAAAAGTACCGTTTATCAAATAGAAGATCAAAAGTGGATATTCTTCTTTATGATTCACCACATCATCAGCGATGGCTGGTCGATGGGAATACTTATAAATGAGTTATTAGAGAACTACACGGCATTAGAAAAAGGAGAAAATGTTGCTAAAGAACCCTTAACGATACAATACAAAGAATACGCAGTTTGGCAGCAAAAATTATGGAGCGATGATTATTTTGCAGCACACAAAGAATACTGGCTGTCACAGATTTCGGGTGAAATCCCTAAAATCCAGCTTCCTTTCAGTAAAACAAGGCCGGTTTTAAAAACCTATAACGGAGATACCGTTTACAGAACCATAAGTAAAGAAATAAGCACCAAGTTCAAGAAAGTTTGTCTGGAGAACGAGAGTACTTTATTCATGGGATTGCTGTCCACTTTAAAAATAGTACTTTACAAATATACCAACCAGACAGATTTAATTGTGGGTTCGCCAATAGCAGGGCGTGAGTTACAGGTACTTCACAATCAGTTGGGACTGTATTTAAATACCATTGCTTTAAGAGGAGTGATTAATGCTGAAGACAGTTTCGAATCTTTTCTTAAGAACATTAAAGAAAGCACGCTTAAAGCCTATAACTACCAATCGTATCCTTTTGATAAATTGATAGAAGAAGCACAGTTAGAGACCGATTTAAGCAGAAATCCATTGTTTGATATCTTCCTGATTTTACAAAACAACGAAAGTACGAACGTAAAAAATATCGGAGATCAATTAACTGTTCAGGCTTTAGAAACAGAAAACAAAACCAGTAAGTTTGATTTGCTTTTCAATTTTGTTGAGGTAGAGGAAAATTTAGAATTGAGTATTGTTTATAATACCGATTTGTATGATACGTTTTTTATAGAACAAATCACGGTACATTTTGAGCATTTATTGAATCTGGTGAGCAGCACTCCATCAGAAACAATAGAGAACCTTTCACTGGTAACTGAGAGCGAAAAGAAAAAATTGGTTTTAGATTTTAACGCTACACAATTCGATAATCAGGTATGTGCTCCGTTGAATGTTTTATTCGAAGAACAAGTAGAGAAATTAGCCAATCACACAGCACTTCGTTTCAAAGAGAAAGAATTTACTTTTCAGGAACTGAACGAAAAAGTGAATCAGCTGGCTCATTATTTACGCGAAGAAAAAAACATCAAACAAGGTGATTTTGTAGTCGTAAAACTCCCAAGAAGCGAGCAAATGATTATCGCCCTTATGGCCATCATAAAAGCAGGAGGCGCTTATATTCCGGTAGAACCGCAATATCCCGAAGAAAGAATCAATTTCATTATAGCCGACAGTCAGTGTAAATTTCTAATTGATGAGGAAACTTTAGCAAATATCTCAGAACAGTTGGCTTCTTTGCCTAAAAGCAATCCTGAAAACCGCAATAAAGTTACCGATCTGGCTTATGTACTCTATACCTCCGGATCAACCGGAAATCCGAAAGGCTGTATGATTACCCATGAAGGAGTAACCAACAGAATTGACTGGATGTGGAACGAATACAACTATTCTTCGACGGACGTTATTTTGCAAAAAACCACTTTTACCTTTGATGTTTCGGTATGGGAAATTTTCATGCCTTTATGCTGGGGAACCAAAATGGTACTTTGCGAACAGGAAGACATTTCAGAACCGCATCGCATTCTGAATTTAATCCAAAACAATAGCGTAACCAGTCTGCACTTTGTGCCAAGTATGCTCAACACCTTTATTACTTCTGTAACTAACACAGAACAATTAGCAGACAAATTGTCTAGTTTACGTGCCGTAATAACCAGTGGCGAGGCTTTAACACCATTGACTGTTAACGAATGGTACAATAAAGTATCGACTGCACCCATTTATAATCTTTATGGCCCGACAGAAGCTTCTATAGACGTTACGTTCTTTAATACTAATGTGGGCAATGAAATAATCCCGATTGGAAAACCGATCTGGAACACACAGATTTATATCTTAAGCGAGTCCGATGCCGTTCAGCCGATTGGTGTAGCAGGAGAAATTTGTATTGCCGGAAAAGGACTGGCCCTTGGTTACCTCAACAATCCGGAGTTGACTCATCAGAAGTTTGTAGCGAATCCGTTTGAACCCGGAGCAAAAATGTACCGAACCGGAGATCTGGGCCTGTGGCTGCCTGATGGCAATGTAGCCTATTTAGGCAGAAAAGATTTTCAGGTAAAAATCAGAGGATTCAGGATAGAGCTGGAAGAAATAGAAGCGGCATTAAACCAACATCCACAAATACAAACGGCTGTGGTTTTAGACCATACTAATGAAAACAGCGGAGATAAATATCTGACAGGCTATATTGTAGCAAATGGTGAATTGGTGAAGGAAGAACTCAACTTATGGCTGGGAACTAAACTTCCTGTTTATATGATCCCGTCAAATTTTGTGGTAGTAAATGAAATTCCTTTAACCAACAGCGGTAAAGCAGACCGAAATAAACTGCGCCAAAGTAACGGACTAAGCCTAAAAACAACCATTGCCTATGTTCCTGCACAGAACGAGCTGGAGCAAAAACTGGTAGTAATTTGGGAAGGAATACTCAATCAGACCAAGATTGGGATACTCGAAGATTTTTTTACACTGGGCGGTCACAGTTTAAGTGCTACACATTTGGCCAATAGCATTAACAGAGAATTCAATGTAAAAATCAATCTGAGAGATATTTTCGAAAACAGAAACATTCAAAGTCTGGCCAAAAAAATAGCCGGGACAACTACGAGTGTTTATCAGGAAATTAAAAAAGTACCGGAAAGCAGCAGTTACCTGCTTTCGTCAGGGCAAAGAAGATTATGGCTGTTGTCGCATCTGGACGATGCAAGTATAGCGCTCAACATGTACAAGACTTTTACGTTTACCGGTGTATTGGATATTTCGGTATTTGCAGCAGCTTTTTTGGCTCTTCTGAAAAGACATGAAAGTCTGAGAACGGTTTTCAGACTGGACGAAAATGGTATCGTGAAGCAATACATTAAAGCCTTTGATGAAAATTTACTGAATTTAACGATTGAAGATTTCAGACCAAATCAATATTCTCAGGAGGTTATTGATGCCAAAATCAACCAGGAAATCGACAAACCTTTTAATCTGGAAGAAGATGCTTTGCTGCGATTGAAATTGTATCAGATCAAAGACGATCAATGGATGTTTTCTTTTGTAATGCATCATATTATCAGTGACGGACTTTCTATGAATATTTTGACGAAAGAATTTGTTTCGAATTATCAAAATCTATCCCAGGGAAAAGCAATTACAGCTCCGGATTTAAAAATTCAGTACAAAGATTATGCGCAATGGCAAACCGAGCAGTTTCAGTCGGAGGAATATAAAAATCAGCTGCAGCACTGGTTAAAAAAGTTTGAAGGAGAAGTTCCGGTATTAGATTTTCCAACAGATAAATCAAGAGCAGCAATCAATGCATATGACGGAGATTCCGTTGATTTTACAATTGAGAAAGAGACTTTTTCAAAATTTAAAAACTTCTGCGAGAGCCACTCGATTACCGTTTTTACCGGACTTTTATCACTGGTTAAAACGTTATTATACAAATATACCCACCAACAGGATATTACCGTTGGTACGCCTATCGGAGGCAGAATACATACCGATTTAGAAGATCAGATTGGACTTTACATCAACACTGTTCCTTTGCGAACGGTATTCAATGAAGATCACGATTTTATCAGTTTACTGCATCAGGTAGAACAAAGTGTCATCGATGCACAGGAAAATCAAATGGTCGCTTTTGACGAACTCGTTCTTAATTTAGATCTTCAATTGAGCCGTAACCGCCATCCGTTGTTTGACGTTTGGTTTGTACTGAGAGACAATTCAATAGAAGCCGATAAACAAGCACTCGAAATAGATGATTTGCAAATCGCAGAATACGATGAGGTAACCCTGAAAAAATGCCTGTTCGACTTAGTATTCAACTTCATAGAAAGCGAAGGACAGTTAGAAGGAAAAATCGAATATAAATCAGGATTGTACGTTAGAGAAACCATTGTGAGGTTAATCTCTAACCTAAAAGTGCTGTTGCATCAGGTACTGGTAAACGCAGATCAAAGTTTGGCGGTATTACCATTTCTGAATACGGAGGAAGAAAATTTACTACTTCATGTCTTTAATAATACTACAAAAGATTATAGCACGCAGCCCGACAGCTTAATTGGTTTATTCCAAAAACAGGTATTGGAAACACCGGAGCAGACTGCATTGGTTTTCGAAGATAAAAAAATAACCTATCAGGAATTGGATGAGGTATCCAACAAACTGGGGAATTATTTAAAGAAAAAATACGGCATAAAGCCAAATGAATTTGTTGGCGTTAAATTAGACCGAAGCGAGTGGAATGTTATTTCATTGCTTGGGATTCTAAAAAGCGGAGGAGTTTATGTACCCATTGATATTGCTTATCCGGAAGAGCGAATTGACTATATCATTGAAAACAGCGACTGCAAGCTGGTTATCGATTCAGATGAAATTTATGATTTCGGATCGATGGAAAAGCTTTACAGCAGTGTCATGGAGGAATCGAATAATAGTGCCGATGATTTGGCCTATCTGATTTATACTTCCGGTTCAACCGGTCTTCCTAAGGGAGTTTCGATAAAACAGGGTGCCATTTCAAATACGATTTTATCACAGATGGAAATTTTTGGAAATGAAAACAAAGAAAAAGCTCTTCAGTTGGCCTCGTTTTCATTTGATGCTTCGATTTCAGAAATCTTTACGGTTTTGGCTTCGGGCGGAGAATTGCACATCATAACCGATGAGGTAAAAAAAGACACCGAAGAGCTGGAAAATTACATCGAAGAACACGCAATTCATTTCGCAACCATTTCTCCTTCTTACCTGAAATTATTGCAGCTGGACAAAATTAAAAGTTTAAAAAAGCTGGTAACTGCCGGAGAAGCAGCTCCTACCGAAGAAGTTAAAAAATATTTGACTTATGGCGGTACCTGTTTTAATGCCTACGGTCCAACAGAAACCAGTATTTGTGCTACGATTTATAAGGTGAATGAAAATGTGTTACAGGAACTCTCTAATGTTCCGATCGGATTTCCAATCGCCAACACTAAAATTTACATTCTTGGAACCAACGAAAAATTGCTTCCTCTTGGAGCCATTGGGGAAATTTATGTAAGCGGAGCCGGTTTAGCCGAAGGGTATTTGAACAAGCCGGAATTAACCAATCAGAAGTTTATCGATAATCCATTTGCGGAAGGCGAAAAACTATACAAAACCGGTGATTTAGGAAAATGGCTCCTTAACGGTACGATTGAATATGCCGGACGAAATGACGATCAGGTAAAAGTGAGAGGATTTAGAATCGAACTGGGCGAAATAGAAACCGTTATCAAAGAGCACGAAGCAATCGAAGATGCCGTAGTAGTAGTGAAAGAAGACAGTTTAGGAATTAAAGAAACCGTTGCCTTTTTTGTGCTAAAAGCCGATTCGGTTTCAGATAACGATGATATTAAAGAATTTTTAGAAGACAAACTGCCGGAATATATGATTCCGTCTCACTTTATAAGCTTGAAAGAATTTCCGCTGACTCTAAATGGAAAAACAGACAAAAAGAAACTGTTGCAGAACAAGTCTTTAACCGAAAATGTTTCCCGAAACTACCTGGCGCCCCGAGACGAAACAGAAAGTAAACTTGCCACATTATGGGAAGAAGTGCTGGAAATCGATCAAGTGGGAGTACTGGACGACTTTTTTAAAATAGGAGGTCACAGTTTAAAAGCCACTTATTTAATCACGAGAATAAAAGCGGAATTTAACGCAAAACTCGATCTGATTTCGATTTTCAATAATGCCACTTTAGGAGAAATGGCAGCCGAAATAAAAAAGGCGCAGCTCGTGAATGCGGAAGTCGTGATTACAGATGATTTTGAAAATATCTCCCTATAACCTAATCCCATTTTTTAAAACTATAAAATAAATCTAAATGGCTACTCCAAAAATATATCTGAAAAATAACGTACAAGTAGAACCGTTAATTTCAAACTGGTATGCATGGCACCACATTATCCCGCCAATTCTAACGGGATTTAATGTGGTAAACCGATACATTCCGATTATGGAATCGTATATCAACGACCCAAGCATACATGAGACTGCCGTGAAAGATCCTGCTTTTAGAGGAGGTCCTTTTATCGATTTAGACAAAAAACACGTTGATGAAGTAGCAGCTTTGTTGGAAAACACAAAGAAAATGGCAGCCCCGCTTTTTGAGTTTACAGATGCCGTAAAAGAACTGGACAAATTGCTTAAGAAAAAAGCAACCGGACATTTGATGCAACCGCTGTATAAAGAAGTTCCATCGGCAATCAGAGGGTATGTCGAATTGTATTATGACAGACATCACAGACCGGATTTCAGGTTTTACGAGCCTCTTATTTATGCCAGTCCGTATTATGTAGAAGACTTTCAGACGGTGAAGCTGTCTTTAATTAATAAGGATGCCGACCGGCCTTTTATTTTCTCAACCCCAAGATTGTCAAATCTGGAAGCAGCATTGGAATTAAAATTACCTTTTAAATCGAAACAAATCGACGAGTTGTTCAAGATGAAACGCGAGCCTCAAACTTTCGAATACATCAAAGAACTTTTGAATATTGATCAAAACGATGAGGCACTTTTTAAAAATTTATTTACTACAGAAGAGCCTAAAAAGTATGAAAAATATACCGGAGACAGTATGCGCATCCGATACTTCGGACATGCTTGTATTCTGATCGAAACCAAAGAACACTCCATTGTGCTCGATCCGGTTTTAAGCTATACTTACGAATCTGATGTGTCCCGATTTACCTATGATGATTTGCCGGACGAAATAGATTATGTATTGATTACCCACGGACACCACGACCACATATTGATGGAAACGATGCTGCAAATACGACACAAAGTCAAAAATATAGTGGTTGGTAAAAGCATAGGCGGTGCCATTCAGGACCCGTCATTGAATTTACTGTTAAGAAATCTGGGATTTGAGAATATTATAGAATTAGAAGAATTGCAAACCATTTCGGCTATCGATGGTATCAAAATTACCGGAATTCCATTTATCGGCGAACATCATGACATTCACATCAACAGTAAACTTTCCTATCACGTTGAATTAGACGGTTATTCTTTATTGGCAGTAGCAGATTCCTGCAATCAGTCGCCGGAATTGTACGAACACATTCATGAAATTATTGGGGATGTAGACGTGCTGTTCATGGGAATGGAATGCGACGGTGCACCAGCTTCCTGGGTGTATGGGCCCATTTTTACCACCAAACAAGAACGCGAAAAAGACTTCAGCCGAAGAGGAAGAGGCAGTAATTACGACGAAGGAATCAAAATGGTAAACTGCTTTAATGTTAAAGAAGTTTATGTGTATGCCATGGGAGAAGAACCATGGGTGCGACACATTTTGGATGTTGAATATACAGATGAATCCAACCCAATTGTGCAATCGAACATGTTGATCGAAGACTGCAGAAACAGAGGTATCGTAGCAGAAAGACTATTTGCCGAAAAAGAACTGTTTAAACAAGCGGTACTGCTGTACTAATTCCCTTTAACCCTCCCCAAAACAAAGACTACTATCCATTTATTTTCTTAAATAATTCATCTTATGGCATCAGATTTATATTTAAAATTAAAAGAACAAAACATTCACATTGACGTAAAAGACGATAACCTTGACATTAAGGCTCCTGCAGGTGCATTGACTCCCGATATTATTGACGAGATTAAAAGAAACAAAGCCGATTTAATTCGTTTTATTAATCAATACAAATACGACAAAGCAGTTGCCATTCCGGAAGCTGCCATAAGCCCCGATGCAAAATATGCCCTGTCTTCCTCCCAGTTACGACTTTGGATTTTAAGCCAGTCCGAAAAAGGAAATGTGGCGTATAATTCGGTTGGAGGATATATTTTTGAAGGCGTACTGGATCAAAATACGTTAAATGAATCTCTGAAGGAAATCGTATCGAGACATGAGAGTCTGAGAACTGTTTTTGAAGAAGACGGTAACGGAGGAGCAAATCAGATTGTTAAGGGAATAGAAGCAATCGATTTTTCAATTGAACATGCGGACTTACAAAACGTTTCAAATGCCGATGAAGTTTTAAAAGAACAGGTTGCCAAAGAGGCTTTGATTCCTTTTCACTTATCAAAAGGACCGCTTTTTAAAACGAAGCTTTACCAGTTAGCGCAGAACAAATGGGCTTTTATTTATACCATACATCACATTATTGTGGATGCTTTGTCCATGAATATTTTCATTGCCGAAATACTGGAACTCTACAATTCTAAAAAGCAAAACAGAGCGAATGCATTAAATGCGTTAAGAATACAGTATAAAGATTACGCCAGTTGGGAAAATGAACAGCTTACCGGCAAAAAATACGAAGAGTTAAAAAACTATTGGCTCGATCAGTTTCAGGGTGAGTTGCCGGTTCTTACGATGCCGGTGGATAAAAAAAGACCAATTCTGCAAACATTCAATGGCGGAACAGTAGAAAAAAGAATCGACGCCAAATTATCAGTAGACCTTGAAAAACTGATAAGAGAAAACGGTGCCACCATGTTTATGGGATTAACCGCCGTAATTAATACGTTGCTGTATAAATTTTCTACCCAGGAAGATATCATTATCGGAACTCCGGTTTCAGGGCGGGAAGACGAAGATCTGCAAAATCAGATTGGGTATTATGGTAACACGCTGGCCATTCGAATGCAGTTTAAAAAAGAAAATACTTTTTTAGAATTGTTAGAATACACCAAGAAACAGGTAGTAGGTGCATACGAGCATCAAATGTTTCCTTTTGCAACACTCGTGAAAGAGCTAAACTTAAAAAGAGACCCAAGCAGAAATCCGCTTTTTGACGTTCAGGTGATCTACGGAGAAAATGACAATTCTAAAAAAAGCGAAAGTTTGGAAGGCTTGCAAGTTTGGGAATATGAATTTGAAGAAAAACTAAAAACCAGCCGTTTTGATATGGTTTTCAGTTTCTACAAAGACGGGAACCATTTAGTGCAGAATATTCAGTACAATACGGATGTTTTTTCAGAAAAAATAGTACATCAGATTGCAGATCATGTTTCGGTTATCATGAATTCTATTGTAAAGAATCCAAAGGAACAAATTTATAAATTAGAACATATCGGAGAACAGCAAAAAGAAGCACTTCTGCAACTTTCTAAAGGTGATGTTCTGGCGTATGACCAAAGCAAAACAATACTCGATTTATTTAAAAAGCAAGTACAGGAAAAACCCGAAGCTATAGCAGTGGTTTTCAAAAATAAAAAAATCACCTATAAAGCGCTGGACGAAGCATCGAACAGATTGGCCAATTATTTGTTAGCCAATCATACCCTCAAAAAGAACGATTTTATAGGATTAATGATTGATAATTCTGAAAATGTACTGGTTTGCATTCTGGGAATTCTAAAAACAGGAAGTGCTTATGTGCCGATCGATCCGGAATATCCAAAACAAAGAATTCAGCATATTATTGAGGACAGCGGATTAAACGTTCTGCTCACGCAATCCGATTATCTTTTTGACCTTGATTTTTATACAGGAGAGTTTTTTGCCACAGACATTCAAATGGATTCGATTGCAGCCGAAAGTACTGCATTCGTGATAGAAGTGAATCCTGCTGATGCGGCCTATGTAATTTATACCTCAGGATCTACAGGTAATGCCAAAGGAGTCGTTATCAATCATGAAAATTTAATGTTTTCTACTATCGCAAGACTGGAGACTTATCCTGATGCAACGGCATTTTTATTACTGTCTTCGATCTCATTTGACAGTTCTATTGCCGGAATTTTCGGGACAATTACGGGAGGAGCTAAATTGGTTTTTGCTCCTAAAATCAGAGTTTCAGATGTCGATACTATAGTAGATATTCTGGTAGAAGAAGAGGTTTCTCACTTACTTACGGTTCCCTCTTACTATCAACTATTGCTGAACCAGTTAGGAGAGCATCCAAATAAATTAAAAACAGTAATTGTAGCAGGGGAAGAATGTACCAAACAGCTGGTTGATCTGCATCAGAAGGTGACTACACTAAAAAACTGCAAACTTTTTAATGAATACGGGCCTACAGAATGTACCGTTTGGGCCAGTTATTATGTGTATGAACCGTTTGCGGAATTTATTCCTTCTATCGGAAAACCAATAGCCAACAGCTCGGTTTACATTCTGAATGATAACAATGAATTATCCATTGACGGTCTGATTGGAGAAATTCATATTGCCGGTAAAGGGCTTTCAGGCGGCTACTGGAATAATCCGGAGCTTTCCAAAGAAAAGTTTGTCGATAATCCGTTTGAAACCGGAACCAAAATGTACAAGACAGGAGATTTGGCCAAGAGATTTTCAGATGGTAATATTGAGTTTTTAGGTAGAAAAGACAATCAAATCAAGATAAGAGGAAATCGTCTGGAATTGGGCGAAATCGAAAATGCGCTTTTGAATTTTAAAGGCATTAACGGAGCAGTTGTTACCTACAGTGAAGGTACTTTGGTAGGGCATATACTAACCGATATTGTAATAAATATTGACAATCTTAAAAAGTACCTGAAAGAACAATTACCGGTATTTGCAATACCAACAAGCTATACACAGTCCAATGAATTTCCGTTACTGCCGAATGGTAAAGTAGACAAAAAGGCCTTAGTAGTTTTAGCCAATAAACATACCTTAAAGGGGGACTCGTATGTACCACCTTCTAATGAAACAGAAGCTGCTTTGGTACATGTATTTCAGCAAATTCTGCAAAAAGAAAGCATTGGTACAGAAGATGACTTTTTTGCATTGGGAGGAGATTCGATAAAAGCCATACAGATTATCTCCAAATTGAAACAGCTTGGTTTTGTATTAACAGTACAGGATGTCATGCAATTTACTGCCATACAGGAATTAGCACTTCATGTAAAACTGGCAAAGCAGGAGATCGATCAAAATGCAGTAGAAGGAACCATTCCGCTTACGCCAATTCAGAAATATTTCTTTGAGGTGACTTCACAGCATAAAAATCATTTTAACCAATCGATCTTGCTAAAATCATCGAAGTCTTTGTCTGAAGAAGGATTGACAAAGATCTTTCAAAAGCTAACCGTACAGCACGATGTTTTAAGAGCGGTATTTAAAGAGGAAGGCAACGAATGGATTCAGGAAATCAAAAATGATGGATTTGAATTCCAACTGCAGGTTCACTCCAATGTTACTGCTTCTGAATTTGAGACCATTTGCGATGGGTATCAATCTTCTTTCGACTTAGAAAAAGGCCCCTTGTTTAAAGCAGTTTTGTTCAAAAGAGAAGATACTGATTATTTGTTGCTGCTTTCTCATCACCTGGTGATTGACGGTGTTTCCTGGAGAATTATTTTAGAAGATTTAATGACTTTATACGGGCAGTACGAAGCAGGAGCAGCATTAGAATTACCTCTAAAAACACATTCGTTAAAATACTGGCAGGAAAAACAACTGGAATATGCCAATTCAATGACCATGATGGAAGAAGAAGTGTATTGGTCTTCTATAAACGAAGCAACACAGTTCAGTACTTCCGAACTCCCAAAAGATTTTGATTATGAGGGCAATAATTTTTATAAAGATTTTGAAACAAAAGTATTTCAACTCGATCTAAGCGTTACCGAAAAATTATTGACAGAAGCACACAAAGCTTATAAAACCAATATAAACGATGTTTTAATTGCTGGTTTATCGCTTGCAATCGGTAAAAATTTTGATATCGATAAAGTAGCGATTCAGCTCGAAGGTCACGGAAGAGAAGATATTAACTCAGAGATAGACATCACCAGAACGGTGGGTTGGTTTACCACGATATATCCCGTACTCATCACTCTTAAAAAGAAACAGGATAACATTGGTCAATTAATAGAAGTAAAAGAAACGCTGCATCGAATTCCAAACAAAGGCATTGGATTCGGGATTTTGAAATACTTAAAAGACTGCGAATTAAATGTAAAAGCAGATGTTTCCTTTAACTACCTGGGTGATTTTGATTTAGGACAATCAAACAAAGAAGATCAAATCTTTCAGTTCACCGATATTCCAAAAGGAAGAGAAATAGCAGCCAATACCGAAAGAACGGGAACACTGGATGTATCGGGAATTTTAGTCAATGGCCAGTTGCAGATTATGCTTTCATTTAATACTAACTATTTCAGAAATGAAACCATAGAAAACTTAAAAGAAGCATATAAATACGAATTGGAATCTTTGATTTCCAGTCTTTCCGAAGAAAAAGAAACTCATTTAACCCCTGTTGATTTCACTTATAAAGGTTTGGACCTGAGCAGTCTGGAAGAATTAAACAAAATGCTGTAACCGTACTACTAAAAAAGCTATGAAAATTAAAGATATATACCCGTTAACACCATTGCAGGAAGGAATTTATTTCCATTGGAAACTTTCTAAATCAATGTATTTTGAGCAGTCATCTTATAAAATACAAGCTGAATTGGAGATCAATTATCTTAAAGAAAGTTACGATCAGCTGATTGCAAGACATGATGTGCTCAGAACTTGTTTTCGGGATAATGTAGGGGAAGATCTTTTGCAGATTGTTCAAAACGAAGTGCCTTCCAACTTTACTTTTCTGGACATTACCGGAAATACAAGCGAAACCATAGCCGCAGTAAAAGAGCAGGATATTGCAAAAAGCTTTGATCTGACTGTAGGTTCACAGATGCGTCTTACCGTTGTAAAAACAAGTGAAAACGAGTATGAATTAATTTGGAGCCATCATCACATTATCATGGACGGTTGGTGCATCGGTATTTTGATTGGTGAATTTTTTACGCTTTATGAAGGTTTACTTCAAGGGAAAAGAAACATTTTACCGAAAGCAACTTCCTATTCAGACTATGTGAAATGGTTGATGAAAAATGACAAAGAAAAATCATTGCAATACTGGAACCATTATCTGGAAGATTTTCAGGGCTTAAGTACGTTACCTTTTCCAAAACAGCATACAGAAACTTTTAGTCCGGGAGAAATTTTTTATACCATTAGTGGAAGTTTAAGAGAAAAACTGGCTGTTTTGTGTCAGGAGAATGGTAGTACCGAAAATGTCTTTTTTCAGACGATTTGGGGAATTTTACTAGCCAAATACAACAATACAAATGATGTGGTTTTTGGTGGAGTAGTATCGGGCAGACCTGCAGAAATTCATGATGTTGCCAATATTATCGGGCTTTTTATCAACACCATTCCGGTAAGGATTTCATTTGACGATCAGACTACCGTAAAGCAAATCTTATTGCAGACACAGGAGCAGGCCATACAAAGTTTGCCTTATCATTATCAGGCCATTAGTGACATACAGCGCAGCGTAAATAACGGTCAGTCGTTGTTTGATCACATCATTGTTTTTGAAAACTATATAGCTGCCGAAGTGATAGCCGAAAGTGAAAAAACAAATATAAAATTGTTAGAAGCGGCATCTTATGAGGGAGAAAACTATGACTTTTCACTGGCAATTGTACCAGGAAAAGACATCAGTATCCGTTTCACCTTTAACGCCAAAAAATATGATGAAAGGGATATTACAGCGCTTAAAAATCATTTTGAACAAGTCGTACATACTATAGCAGAAAACTTTGATATTCCGGTTTCTGAAATAGAACTTTTACAAGAATCAGAAAAAGAAGCCGTATTGTCTTTGTCCGGTCATGACATGCTGAAAGAAGCTGCTGCAGAATACACTTTGGTGGAGTTGTTTGAAAATGTGGTGCAGGAGAATCAGGATCAGATTGCTTTAGTTTATGGGGAAGAGCAGTACAGCTTTACCGGGTTAAATGGAATTGCAGATCAGTTTGCGGACTTTCTTATTTCAGAATATAAAGTACAGCCCGGAGATTTTATTGCCATGCAGCTGGATCGAAATGACTGGCTGGTTATTGCGCTGTTGGGAATCTTAAAAGCCGGTGCTGTATACGTTCCGCTGCATATTAATTTGCCACAGGACAGAGTAGATTACATATTGGAAGATAGTAACAGTTCGATTGTTATTGATGAGGACTTTATCAATCGTTTCAAAGTACATCCTAAAGCAAATACGACGATCTCAAAGGTCAAAATTTCACCATCAGATTTAGCCTATCTTATTTATACTTCAGGGTCGACGGGGAAACCAAAAGGAGTGCTTGTCGAGCATAGAAACATTTGTGCTTTGCTGGTCAATACAAAAAACAGTTTTGTCATTTCTCAAAAGCCCGTACTGCCTTTGCTGGCCTCCAATTCGTTTGATATTTTTCTTTTTGAATTGTTTCATCCCCTGCTGGCAGGAGGAAAAGTAGTGATGGTATCCAATGATGAAATAAAAGACATGGAGGATCTTTCAAAAATTCTCAGACAAACCAATAGTTTTCATGCCGTACCAACGCTGATGCGAGCGGTTATTGATCATATAAAAACGAACAATACCCAGCAATCCTATCCCCATATAGAATCGATTTTTATAGGAGGAGATAAAGTACCTGTCGGGATTCTCGAAGAAATAAGAGAAGTATTTACCAATGCAGTCATAAACGTACTGTACGGTCCAACCGAAGGATCTATTTTTATCACCTCTGAAAGTTACTTGCCTAACGTTAAACAATTTCCAAATGCGGTAATAGGACAAAGTAACGCCTGTAATGCAACTTATGTACTGGATGAACATTTAAAACTATGTCCGATTTACAGCATAGGAGAATTGTGTATTTCCGGAAATCAGGTAACAAGAGGTTATCTGAACCAGGAAGAAATAACTGCCGAAAAGTTTGTGGTAAACCCCTTTAAGACCGATGAAAAGCTGTACAGAACAGGCGATATGGTCAAAAGACTTCCAAACGGCAAAATAGAATTTGTCGGCCGTAAAGACAATCAGGTTAAAGTAAGAGGATACAGAATTGAATTAGAGGAAATAGAAAATGCTCTATTGTCAAATGAATACGTAGATTTTACCATTGCCAAAACCATTACAGTCTCAGGCGACGAGAAAGAAATTGTAGTTTATTTAAAGGCCACAAAACAAATGGATGCACAAGAGCTGGTACATTTTCTGAAAGGAATATTGCCTTCTTTTATGATTCCGGATTATTACGTACAATTAGAGGAGATTCCATTAACGGTAAACGGAAAAGTAGATGCTAAAAAACTACCGAATCCTTTAGATACCAATGTCGTAAGGAAAGCAGATTACGTTAAGCCTGTAACGGAGACCGAAATAAAACTAACCGAAATATGGCAGCGCATTCTGGACCGAAAAGCGGTTGGAATTCAGGACAACTTCTTCCATTTAGGCGGACATAGTTTAAAAATGATTAAGCTGTCCAATCAGATTTTTGTGAATTTCGGCATGCACCTTAACATAAAAGAAATATATATTCATCCTACTATAGAAGAACAGGCTGCCTATATTGATCGCTCTTTAAACAGCTACACCCTAACAATTCCACAGGCAGCAATAGCACCAAGTTATCCTTTGTCCTCTTCTCAGTATCGAATGTATAATATATGTTCTATAGATGCTCAGGTAAATAGAGCTTATAATATTAGAATAATAGATATTAAAAATGAAGCCGTAAACTTAGAATTTTTTACCCAAGCAGTATACGATTTAATAGAGCGACATGAAATCTTAAGAACCGCTTTTGTTACCAATGAAAATGGTGAACCGGGACAAACCATCATTCCGATCGAAAAAACAGAACCTTTAAAAATTCAATATTTGGATTTGCGTAACAGCGAAACCTTAGAAAAGGATTTACAAAAAGCGCTTATCGAAACAGCTGATATCTCTTTTAATTTAGAAACGCCTCCTCTGATGAAAGCAGCATTGATAAGCGTTAAAGAAGATAAATGGATCATCAGTATTCTTTTTCATCATATCATTTTTGACGGATGGTCAACTGATGTTTTTGTAAAAGAACTGTACGCCTTATATGAAAAGTACAGCGAAAACAGCGCAATTACTTTACCGCCTTTAGCCATACAGTTCAAGGATTATGCAGCCTGGGAGCAAAGTATGATTAAAAGTGATGCAATTGAAGCAGATAAAAAGTACTGGCTGAAACAATTTGAAGGCAGTTTGCCAATAGTAAGTGAATTGGGAGATCAAAAAAGACCCAACATCAAAACACATAACGGCGCAGTACGATCAAAAGTTCTGGAAGGCAGTATTTTGAAAGACCTAAACAGCTTATGTGAGAACGAAGAAGTTTCGCGTTTCATGGTCTTTTTAGCCGTAACCAATATTTTAATCTATAAAAATACCGGAGATCAGGATATCATCACAGGTAGTCCAATTGTAAACCGCGACTATCCGGAACTGTTTGATCAGATTGGTTTTTATGCCAATACCATTCCGTTGCGAACCCATTTAAATGAAAACGCTTCGTTTACAGCAACTTTAAAACAAGTAAAAGAGAATGTAATCAAAGCCAAAGAACATCAAAAATTTCCACTTGATGAGTTAATTAAACTTTTAGACATTAAATACGATGCCGGCAGAAATCCGTTGTTTGACATCATCGTTACCGCCAGAGAAGAAAACAATCAGGCATCAGATTTAGAGTCATATGATGCGATTATTGATGCTGTAGGAAATGGAATCTCTGCCAAATTTGATTTGACGTTCGATTTTTTAGTGACCGATTCGACACTTACCCTAACATTAGAATACAACACTGATATATTCTCTTCAGAAAAAATCACGGCATTGCTTAACCATTTAGAGCAGATATTAGTACAGGTTACCCAAAACGGAGACCAAAAAATAAGTGCGATCGATTGTTTGACAGCAGCAGAGAAAAAACATTTACTGGAAGAATTAAACGGTCATCAAACCGCGTATCCGAAAGATTCATCGATTATCGAATTGTTTGAAAAGCAGGTCGCTCTGACACCCGAAAAAACAGCTCTGGTATACAAAAAACAAAAGTACACCTATCAGGAACTCAATAATGTTGCCAATCAGCTGGCCAATTATCTGGAAGAAAATTACAAAGTAACAGGAGAATTGGCGGCCATTTATTTGCCAAAAAATGAATGGCAGATCATAAGCATTTTAGCCTTGTTAAAATCGGGTTGTGCTTACGTACCCATTTCGGCCGATTATCCGCAGGAACGAATCAGTTACATCATTAAAGATGCGAATGCCGAATGCCTGATTGCGGCGGATCTAATCGAAGATTTTGTACAATCACAGGCTAATTATTCGTCTAAGTTTGAAAGTATTTATGCGAAAGCAAACGATCTGGCTTATGTCATGTACACCTCCGGTTCTACCGGAGAGCCAAAAGGCGTTTTAATAGAACAGCAAAGCGTTGTCAGGCTAGTCAAAAACAACAATTTCATACACCTTACCGGAGAAGAAGTATTACTGGCTACAGGAGCTTTTTCGTTTGATGCCAGTACTTTCGAGTATTGGGGAATGCTTTTAAACGGAGGAACTCTGGTCATTTGCGACGAAAATACACTATTGTCTGTAAGAGGGATGAACGAGGTGGTTGCAAACGAAAAAGTCACCATGATGTGGTTTACCGCAGGCTGGCTGCATCAGTTAGTAGACGAAAATCTAATCTTATTCAAAAACTTAAAAACAATACTATGCGGAGGAGATGTTTTATCTCCACATCATATTACGAAACTGAAAAGTACTTATCCTGAATTAGTAGTCGTCAATGGTTATGGGCCTACGGAAAACACAACATTTTCGATAACCCATACCATTGACTTACCGATAAAAACATCCGTTTCGATAGGTGTTCCGATAAGTAATAGTACTGTTTACATTATGGATAAAAACCATCAGCTGGTACCTAAAGGAGTCATTGGTGAAATCTGTGTAGGAGGCGACGGTCTGGCAAGAGGTTATCTGAACAATGCCGAACTGACCCATTCAAAGTTTATAACAAACCCTTATAAAACAGAGGAAAGACTCTACAAAACGGGTGATTTAGGCAGGTGGACCCATAACGATACAATTGAGTTTGTAGGCAGAAAAGACAATCAGGTAAAATTGCGAGGTTACCGAATCGAACTGGGAGAAATTGAAAATATCTTATGTACCCACAAATTAATATTTTCATCCTTGGTGGTTATAACAGAAGGTACAGCAGCGGAAAAAAAATTAATTGCCTATTTGGTTACCGATGAAGATCTTGAAAGTAACACTTTGAAAAACTGGCTCAGAACCCAATTGCCAAAATACATGATCCCCAATCATTTTGTCTTTTTGCGAGAGTTTCCGTTAAACATCAACGGAAAAGTGGACAGAGCTAAACTTCCTGAAATTACCGATCTGGAAACAGAACGTGCAGCCTATACGGAACCCGTGACACCTACTGAAAAAACACTGGCTAAAATATGGGAAGCTGTTTTAGAAATAGAAAAAATAGGACTCGCAGATAACTTCTTTGATCTGGGCGGACACAGTTTAAAAGCTGTAAAAATGTTCCACCTTATCAACAATCAGTTAGAAGTGAAACTTACCCTATCTGATTTGTTCAACAATCCAACCATAGAGAGTCTGGCGAACGAAATTGACAATGTCATTTGGGCCAATAACGAAGAACTGGAAGATGTCGAAAGCGAAAATATCACCATCTAATGCAATAAACAACAACAATAAAACCTAAAGCCCCCTTAAAATCGAACCGTATTTAATCTATGAAAATAAAAGAAATATATGCACTGAATCCTTTACAGGAAGGAATTTTTTTTCGCTGGCAAATATCAGAAAATGAATATTTTGAACAATCCTGTTACCACATCTATGGGAAAGTTGAGGTGGAGTTGTTACAGAAAACATTTGATTTTTTGGTGTCAAGACACGATACCCTAAGAACCTGTTTTAACAACACTACCGTAAATGATATTTTGCAAGTGGTACTGGACAGTGTTCCTTCCGGTTTTTATTACCGGGACGAGAGCGCCAATGAAAATTTTTCTTTGGAGAATTTTAAAAAATCAGACAGAGACAAAGGATTTAATCTTTACAAAGGCTCACAAATAAGATTAACTGTTATTAAGCTACGGGAAAATGTATTTGAGTTTATCTGGAGTTACCATCACATTATTTTAGATGGCTGGAGTATTGAACTCTTAATAAAAGATTTTTTTTACGCCTATAAATGTTTATTGGCAGGTCAGGAGATTAAGCTACCTGCACCGCCAAGTTATTCAGCCTACAGCAAGTGGCTGATGGAACTTGATAAAAAAAGTATAGCGGCTTATTGGGAGGAATATCTTTCCGGATTTGAAACTAATACCGGAATACCATTTTTTAACCCGGAAAATCAAAATCGTCAGGATACGGAAGTTAAAGTACTTCATACGCTATCCGGAAAAAATAAAGGGACTGTTACAGCACTCTGTCGGGAATTAGGAATTACCGAAAATATCTTTTTTCAAACCATTTGGGGAATACTGCTTGCCAAATACAATGATACCGATGATGTCGTTTTTGGGAGTGTAGTGTCAGGCAGACCTTCAGAAGTAGATCGAATAGAGGAAATGTTGGGGCTCTTTATTAATACGATTCCCGTAAGGATAAAATTCAATGCAGAAGAAACGATAAAGAATATCCTGATCGATACCCAAAAAGAAGCCATAAGAAGTATCCCAAATCATTATATTCAACTGGCAGAAATACAATCCAATAGTAATCTGGGACAGCAGTTGTTTGATACTTTGGTGGTTTATGAAAATTATCCTTCACAGGAGTATGCAGAAGATGAGTTGATTAATTCGGCTCAGGACACTTTAGAAGTAGTAGCGGTAGAAGCATTTGAAAAAACAAATTATAATTTTTCACTGGCCATAGTTCCGGGGATTGATACCGTGTTAAGGTTTACCTATAATGCTCAAAAATACAGTTCGGAATTTATAGAAAACTTAAAAAAATCTTTTGAGTACCTCTACCTTCAGGTTCTCAATAATCCCGACAGTTTATTTTCTGAAATTGATTTAGTGGCAGGAGAAGAAAGAAACAAATTATTTTTTGATTTCAACAGAGAGACTTTTGATATTACAGTAAACCATACGATCATCGGATATTTTTCTAAACAAGTCTTAAAAAATCCAAATAAAACGGCTGTAAAGTATAAGGAAGAATCTCTTAGCTATCAGGAATTAGATGAAAAAAGTAATAAACTGGCACATTATCTCATTCAGAATTATGATATAAAAGAGCACGATTTTGTTGCAGTCGCATTAGAAAGATCAGAAATGTTAATCGTAACTATTTTGGCCATTTTTAAATTGGGTGCCGTTTATGTTCCAATTGACATTCATTTTCCGGAAGAAAGAAAAAAAATCATAGTAGAAAGCAGTCAATGTGTAGTAGTAGTCAATGAAGATACGATCAAAGAATTTGAAAACTCTACTCAGAATGAGACTGCTATAAACAGAGAAATAGAACTTTCTCAGATTGCTTATGCGATCTATACCTCAGGGTCTACGGGAAAGCCCAAGGGAGTTATGGTGACACATCGCAATTTCAGTGTACTTTTGGCCAATTGCAGAAAAAAATTCGGAACAGATGGTAAGACCCATTTCCCGGTTTTAGCGTCAAATTCTTTTGATATTTTTTTCTTCGAAGCTTTTTATCCTTTAACGATAGGGGGGACCATCACGATATTAAATTCTGAGACCATACAAGATCTTGCGCTTTTGAGCAAAGAAATTGAAAAGATCAATGGCTTCCACGCTGTACCGGTTTTAATGAGACAGTTATTGGATTATAGTATTGATTTTGGTATTGCAGATCGTTTCTCGCAGGTTACAAACGTATTTATGGGGGGAGAAGTTTCTTCAAACGAAACTTTGGAAGATTTGTCAAAGACATTCCCTAATGCTTCTATTCATGTATTGTACGGACCTACTGAGGGAACCATTTTTATAACGGGACAAACTTATTTACAGAAACAGAAAAGTTACAATCCGCAACTCATAGGAATACCTAACAAAGGTTCAAAAATATACCTGCTGGATACCGCAAATAACCTGGTGCCCATAGGAGTTCCGGGAGAAATTTGTATTGCCGGCGAGCAAGTTGCAAACGGATATGTAAATGATGAAGGCCTTGAAAGAGACGTTTTTATGACTGATTTTTTTTCCAGGAAGAAACTCTATAAAACAGGCGATTTAGCCCGCTGGCATTTTAATGGAGTTATTGAATTCATTGGCCGAAAAGACAGTCAGATTAAATTAAACGGGTATCGTATCGAACTTGGTGAAATTGAAGCGGTACTTCGGGAACAGGAAACCATTAAAAAGGCCATAGTTTTAGTGGACAACCAAAAGGATGATCAGAAAAGAATCGTTGCTTTTTATACGGGAGCTGCAGAACTGGACGAGAAATCATTAAAAAAACAGCTGCAGCAAAAATTGCCGTCGTATATGATTCCTTCAAAGATAATTTGGGTGGAGACCTTTCCAGTGTTGATCAATGGAAAAACAAATGTGAAAGCCTTATTGACTTTAGGACAGCAAACCAGCAAAAGCGAACAATATATTTTGCCTAAAACCGAGTTGGAAGCAAAAATACTAAACATCTGGAAAGCGATCCTGTGTAATGAAAATATTGGCATACAGGATAACTTTTTTGAAATAGGAGGTAATTCCATTTCCCTTATGAAAATGGTACGGCTCATCAACAAAGAATTGGATATAAACTTAAAAGTACTCAATGCATTTAAGTGTGGCAATATCGAGGCACTTACCCATCATATTACACAAGATATAGAGCCTGGTCTTGAGAAAGTGAACGAAAAAAATTCTAAATCGGTTGACGTCGCCAATCAGACCCTGTCAATTTTAAAAAAGAAGCAGCAAATAAATTAAGAAGTATCTCAATAAAGTAAAATCAAATGGCAACAAACGATAATACAGGTTTAGAAATTGCGATTATAGGAATGTCCTGTCAGGTGCCGGGAGCAAATGACTGGAGAACGTTTTGGAACAACATTTCAAAAGGAGAAGAGTCTGTTTATACCTTATCAGAAGAAGAACTTCTTAAAAGAGGCTTTGTTACAAATGAGACCAACAAAAAGGTGCACATTCCGGTCATAGCAGAATTAGGGAATAAAGGAAGTTTTGATGCTGCCTTTTTTGGATTTACACCTTATGAGGCAGCACTAATGAGTCCGGTACACCGTATGTTTTTACAATCGGCCTGGCAAGCTCTGGAAGATGCCGGATGCCTGTCAGAATCAGCAATCAGTATTTATGCGGGCAGCGGAGGTGATTTGCCCTGGAAAGCACATGTTGCCCTAAATAGCGACGGCAGTACATTAGATCCTCTTACGCTTGATTTTATAACAAACAAAGATCATTTGCCCACTTTAACGTCGTATAAATTAAATCTGACAGGTCCTTCATTTTCAATCAATACGGCTTGTTCGACTTCACTTTCAGCCGTTCATCTGGCTTGCCGTGGACTCTTATTTGGAGAAGCGAAAGTAGCTTTAGCCGGAGGTATTTCTTTAATGTTGGAGCCCAGATTCGGTTACGAATACAAAGAAGGATCTATTTATTCCAAAGACGGACATTGCAGAGCATTTGATAAAAAAGCAACGGGAACCATCGGCAGTGAAGGCGTTGGAATTGTAATACTTAAACGACTGGAAGAAGCGCTGGAAGACAAAGATCATATTTATGCCGTAATTAAAGGAAGTGCCGCCAATAACGACGGGAACAGAAAAGTAGGTTATACAGCCCCAAGTATTGAAGGAGAAATGGAATGTATAAGATTAGCGCATAAAATGGCCGGAATAGCACCTGATAGTGTGAGTTATGTAGAAGCACACGGAACAGGTACAACCTTAGGAGACCCGATTGAAGTAGAAGCACTTAACATGGCTTTTGAAAATAATAGAGAACACAATTGTTTACTGGGTTCAGTGAAAAACAATATTGGTCATACCGATACGGCAGCAGGAGTTGTAGGCTTAATAAAAACAGCACTTAGTTTAAAATACCGTCAGATACCGGGAACGATAAATTACAGCGACCCAAACCCCAAAATCAATTTTAACGAAGGCCCTTTTTATGTCCAAAAAGAGCTTCAGAAATGGGAATCGGTCAATAATGAGCCTCGTAGAGCCGGAGTAAGTTCTTTTGGAATAGGAGGAACAAACGTGCATCTGGTTTTAGAAGAAGCGCCGGAAAAAGATAAAAATGAAACAAAAGAAACATCCAGTCTTTTCCTTTTTTCGGCCAAATCAAAGAGTTCACTTCAAAATTACCTTTTAAAATTTAAGGAGTTCCTAAAAAATGAAAGCGACATTGCTTTGGACGAAGTTGCTTATACCCTTCAAACCGGAAAAAGACATTTTGATTACAGAGCCGCAATAAGCTGTACGAACAAAGAAGAGTTATTCTTGTATGCCGATATTTTAAGCAATGAAGAAAATATAGGGAAGGTTGATGAAAAGAAAAAGACGATACTCTTATTTTTTCCTCATACAAACCATACGGATATCCAATTTTACAGTAATCTCTATAAAGAAAATGCAGGCTTTAGGAATAAAATAGACCAAAGTATTGCAACAGTGGAGCTGGGCAATTATGACCTGAAAAAATGGATGAATGAAACAGCGGTTAGTGGTAAATCAAGAGATAAATTACTCGCCAAAGTGTTTACGGTACTATCCGGTTATACTTTAGCCAATTTGCTGAAAGAATATGGAATACGGATCAATTTTACTTCAGGTGTTGGAATAGGAGAATATACCGCAGCCTGTGTTTCCGGAATATTACAGTTAAACGAAGTACTCGGGATGATGCTGTATGATGAAAAGGAAGTAAGCATACAACCCGCTAAGATTCCTTTTGTACAAACAGCCAAAGACATCACTATAAAAGAAGGAATTTTAACTCCTCAAAAATATTGGGTGAATGGCAGAAGTCTGAAAATTAACGCGTCGAAATCCTTCAGTGATATTGTGCAAAACAATTCAGCTGTTCTTTTGGAAATGGGTGACAGCACAGGTCTGACACAGTTTTTAAATACCACTTTAGCTGAAAATTTTGAGGAAAATAGCCATGTCACTATTTCCTTATCGCAAACGGATAAAGCCATTCATGCAGATGACATCCTAAAAAATACTTTAAGAAATTTATGGCTCGCAGGAGAAAATATCGATTGGAAAGAAACCCATGCTGACAATCACCCTGCAAAAATCACGCTGCCGGTTTATGAATTCGATAAAAACGAATATCCGCATGTGGTCCGTCTTACCCCCGAAAATTTTAATTTTTTGGCTAAAAAAGAGGAAAAAACCGAAGTTAGAGAGAAGGTGAATGTTTCGCAGAAAAAAAAGGAAACCACTTCAGAAACTATTCAGTCTGTGTTTGTTGAATTTCTTGGAGAGGAAAAATTTGATTTGGATAAAGACCTTTTCGAAATAGGCTGTGATTCCCTGAAAGGAATGTTAATCCTCAATAAAATTAAAAATGAATTGCAGGTCGAGTTGTCTCTGATGGATTTTATGGAGCATAGTTCCGTAAGAGAAGTAATCGAAACCGTTGAGACAATTACCAACAAACAGGACCAACAAGTAAAAACAATTACCATTTAGCCCCATTATTCTGAATCATAGAATCGTAAAATATTCTTAGGACAATTTACTCTACTTACTTAAATCGAATTGATTATGGATACACTACAGTTTTTGAATTATTTAACGGAAGAAAATATTACTATCCGGTTATCTGAAGATAATCTTCAAATTTCTTATACAAGTGAAGAGATTTCTGAGGCTGTGATGGAGGAAATAAAAGTACGAAAATCTGAAATCGTAGAATTTTTAAAACAGCAGCAGGAAACCAGAATGGAAGCAAGCATACCATTGGCACCCGCAGATCTGATGTATTATCCGCTCACACCTTCTCAGACAAGATCATGGATTGTGAGCCACAATTGGGGCGATAATTATGCTTACAACATGTCAAAAAGCTTTCAGTTTGAAGGAGAATTAGACATTGCAGCGCTTGAAAAAGCCAGTCAGGAATTGATTTCCAGACACGAGAGCCTTCGAACTGTTTTTGCTGAAAATGAAAGTGGTGAAATATGCCAGTGGATCAAAAGCCCTGAAGCGCTAAATTTTAAGATCAGTCACATTGATTTTAGAGGAGAGGATACTTCAGAAGAAAGATTAAGCAAGTTCATTAAAGAGGAGAGGGGAATACCTTTTGACCTGCAGACCGGTCCTTTATTGAAATTTTACTTAATTCGTTTAGAGGCAGATAAATGGTTGTTTTATAGTATCATTCATCATATCATTTGCGACAGCAGATCATTCAATATTCTGATACGCGATTTATTCTTTTTCTATAAAGCCGAAGTAATGCAAATGGATGCTTTATTACCGGAGCTCAGAATACAATATAAAGATGTGGCGGTATGGAAAAGCAAACGTTTTGAGGATATAAATTTAAGTAAAGAAAAAGAATATTGGATCAATCAGCTGGGAGGAGAACTGCCTTTGCTGCAATTACCTGAAGATTATACCAGACCGGTGATTAGAAATTCTGAAGTGGGGATGCTAAGACGCACCATTAAAGCCGAATCAGTAAAAGAGTTTAAGACGTATTGCAGAAACGAAGGCGGAACCTTGTTTACAGGATTGATGACTTTATTTAATTTAGTGTTCTATAAGTTTAGTGAACAGAAAGATATTATTTTAGGATTTCCGGTGTATGGAAGAGATTTTTCTGAATTGGAAGATCAAATAGGTTTTTACGCGGATACAATTGCTTTGCGAACCCGTTTTGAAGCGCAGAATACCTTTAAGGAACTTTTTAATATTGTAAACACCAATGCTTTCAATGCCTATGAAAACAGAGAGTATCCATTTGAAGAAATCGTAAATCAGCTTCAGGTAGAAAGAAATCCGGGCAGAAATACCCTATTTGATGTATTTGTCGTATTGCAAAATTTTGACGCTGATTCTCTGGAAGACGATTTCCTTCCGGGAGGATTAAAAGTGGTTGAATTTGCAGAACTGAAAGAAGGGTATTCAGCTTATGATCTTACGTTTAATTTTGCGGAATCCAAAGAGGGAAGCCTTTTTTACGAAATCGAATACAACTCAGCAATCTATCAGGAGGAAACAATAAAACGTCTGACCGATCATTTAGAGTATTTAATGACGGAAACCATCGCAAACGATAAAATTGCTATAAGTGCTCTGGAGAGCATCGATTCTGGTGAACGTAAAAGAATTTCAGAATGGAGCCGAAATCAATCTAATGTTATTCTTTCTGATAAATTAACAGGAGATAGCCGTACAGCGTTGGATTTTGGTCTTTATTATTTCGGAAATACCGGAACAGAAGAAAATCAGTATGAAATACTAATGATTGGAGCAGCTTATGCAGATCTTAATGGTTATAGTGCAGTCTGGACACCGGAACGACATTTTAATGAATTTGGCGGACCTTTTCCAAATCCAAGTGTCTTGGGAGCAGCCGTAGCAGCAAGAACCAAAAATATAGGCATAAGGTCAGGAAGCCTTGTTGCAGGACTTCATCATCCCATCAGAATAGCCGAAGAATGGTCGGTAGTTGATAATATTTCAGGAGGAAGAGCAGGCATCTGCTTTGCTTCAGGATGGAATGCTAATGATTTTGTTTTTTATCCTGAGAATTTTAACGACCGAAAGGATATTTTAATTCAGACCATAGAAGATGTTCGCTCGCTTTGGATCGGAAATTCGGTAAATTTTAAAGGAATTGATTCGATAGAGAAACCTTTTAAAATATTACCAAAGCCAGTTCAGAAAGAAGTTTCTGTTTGGATTGCCTGTACCGGAAATATAGAAACCTATAAAAGAGCAGGAGAAATAGGAGCAGGAATTTTGACAGGATTGTTAAATCTTAGTTTTGATGAACTGGAAGAAAAAATTGCGGTATACAGAAAGGCTTACAAAGAAAATAATCATAAAGAAGGCGGCGACAGAGTGGTACTCATGTTACACACTTATCTGGATGAAACGGTAGAAAAAGCACAGGAAAAAGCAAGACCATCAATGAAGAAATACTTGCTAAAGTCTCTTGAAATGAATGGGAAAGAAGCTTTGGAAAAGAGCAGTGATCCGTCACTTCAAAAAATAACAGAAAAGTCAGTTGACGAAATGCTGGATTTTTCGGTGAGCAAATATTTTAAAGAAGGCAGCCTTATCGGAAATTTAGAAAGCAGTTTACCGATCTTAAATAAAGTGGTAAAAGCAGGAGTAAATGAAATTGCCTGTTTAATCGATTTTGGTATTGACAAAACAAGTGTGTTGGAAGGCTTACCTTATATCACAAAATTAAAAGATTCTTTTAACGCTGTACAAAAAGAGATTGGTGCAACTAAAAAGGAGGACAGTAGTAAGAGTATTGAAACTTCGGTACTAAAACTTTTTAAAGAACAATATCTTTTGCATCCCCATAAGATTGCAGTTTCGGACGGTACTGATTCGCTAACCTATGAAGCGCTTTACCAGAAATCAGAAAATCTGGCCCGATACTTACAATCAAAAGGAGCTAAAAAAGGAATGATCATCCCGTTGTGCATCAACCGTTCTGTTGATCAATTAGTGGGGATTTTGGGCATCCTGTTTACCGGAGCTGCTTTTTTACCCATTGATTCCGGTTTCCCAAACATAAGAATTACGCAGATTATAGACGAAGTAAATCCTGAATTACTGGTAGTTCAAAAAGAAAACACGAGTCTTTTTTCTTCCGAAATAGTAAAAGTAGACATCCATGAAGTTCCCAATGTTAGGGACAGTATTTTCGAAGCGGTAGCAATAGATTCAAGTGATTTAGCTTACGTTATTTTTACGTCAGGGTCAACAGGAAAACCAAAAGGAGTAATGATCAGTCATCATTCACTTGAGAATGTAATCGTTTCATTGTCTCAGCAATTAGAATTGGATCAAACCATAAAATTTGTAGCAGTTACTCCTCTGATATTTGATATTTCACTTTTAGAAATCTTCTTGCCTTTAATCACCGGAGGGCAGGTTGTAATGACAAACGAAAAGGAAGGAAAAGACATTTATCATCTCAATAATTTTCTAAAAGAGAATACAGTAACTCACATGCTTACGACGCCAACAAGATGGAAAATGCTTTTGGACACAGGCTGGAAAAATACAGAAAATCTGGTGGTTATGGCTGCCGGAGAAGATTTGGATCAACAACTGAAAAATAATTTGGTCGCACTTACCGGTACCGGTATCTGGAATCTTTATGGACCAACTGAAACCGCCATCATCTCCAGTTTGCAATTTTTGGAACAAGACGATATCGTAAACATCGGAAAACCAATTGATAAAACAGGATTATATGTTTTGTCTGAAGAAAAAATGCTAATGCCTCAGGGCGCTGTCGGAGAGCTTTACATTGCAGGAAGCGGACTTGCTTTAGGCTATTTTAAGGATAAAGCACTTTCAGACGAGGCGTTTGTTTCCAATACTGTTGATCCTGAGATGGGCGATTTGTTATACAAAACGGGTGATTTAGTCAAATGGCTGCCGGACGGGACTTTGAAATATATGGGACGAAAAAAGAATCAGATAAAAATCAGAGGTTATCGTATTGATTTAAAAGAAATCGAAAATGTCCTGGAACAATACCAATCCGTAAAAAAAGCAATATTGTCCCTGAATGAAGATGAAAATGGTGAAAAAGAATTGACAGCCTATCTGCATAGCAATGAAAAAATAGATTATGTGTCATTAAGAACATTTCTGAAAAGCTATTTACCGGATTATATGATTCCCGAAAAATTTAAGACCGTAAAGGAAATCCCGGTAACCGTAAACGGAAAAGCAGATCTCAAAAAATTACACCTTCTTAAAAATAATTATACCATAAGCAATCAAAACACTTTTGTATTGGCGAGAAATGAGACGGAAAAGCAGTTAACGGAGATTTGGAAGGATTTATTAAAACTGGAAGAAATAAGCGTAAACGATAACTTCTTTTTTCTGGGAGGAAGCAGTTTGAAACTTGCAAAAATGAAAAATGAAATCTATAAACGATTCGGTATACCGCCCGTTTCTTTAACCCTATTGCATCAACTTACTATAGCCTCTTTCTCGGTTGAGGTAGAAAAATTAGTCAAACAGACGGAGGAAGTTGACGAAGAGGAATACGAGAAATTCAATATTTAAGATACTCTTTTACTTTTCTAAAATTAAAACCAAATAACCTTTTAAAAATTCAGAAATGATGGAAAAAATAATTTCGCAACCGTCAATCGATGTTGTAAACCCATTATTATTTTCTATGGGCGAAGATGTGATGGGATTTCTAAACGAAGTTCAGTTGCAATATCCTGAGGCAATTTCATTTGCATCAGGCAGACCAGATGCTAAATATTTCAATATCGGGCAATTTTCTGAATGTCTGGACTATTTTGTACAGCATAATGTTCGTGAAAAAGGGATTGAAGAAAATATAGTTTTGGAAAATCTGGGACAGTACAACAGAACCAAAGGAATCATAAATACAGAAGTTGCAAAATATCTGTTTATTGATGAGTTTATAAAAGTAAATCCGGAAGATATCCTTATCACAGTAGGAGCACAAGAAGCCATCGCCATTGGAATAACAACGCTTTGCGATCGGGAAAATGATGTTATTCTGGTAGAAGATCCCGCTTACATTGGGATAACACATTTTGCAAAAATCAATGACTACAAAATTGAAAGTATTCCGGTTATTGCAAATGAATCTTCCATAAAAGCAATTGAAGATAAAATTTTGGAGCATCAGGAAAAGGGTAAAAAAGTAAAAGTGGTTTACGTAATTCCCGATTTTCAAAATCCTACCGGAAACAGCATGTCTTTGTCCAACCGGCATAAACTTCTGGCATTGGCACGTTTGTATGATTTTGTGATATTTGAAGACAATGCCTACGGTGATTTTTATTATGAAAACGAAAAATTGCCTACTCTAAAATCGTTGGATGAAAATGATACTGTAATCTACTTGAGATCCCTTTCAAAAACGATATACCCTTCTTTACGTCTTTGTTTAATGGTCGTTACACAAAAAGTAAAAGTACAGGGTAAAATTTTTGCCCTAAGCGATTTAATGGCGAAAACGAAAGGATACGTCACTGTAAATACCCCATCAATAATGCAGGCCATGTTTGGCGGTTTATTACTAAAGAACAAATTTTCGCTCGAATCCTTAAATGCTGAGAAACGGACAGGTATGAAAGAAAAGAGAGATCAGCTTTTAGAAAGTCTGAATCATTTCTTTAATAAGGAAACACAGTACTGGGCAGAAAATATCAGTTGGAATTTACCTGCAGGAGGTTTTTTCTTAATTCTTAAAGTGCCATTTAAAGTGCCAAAAGAAGATGTTATAAGATGCGCAGAAGTCAATAAAGTAATTTTTACCCCTATGTCTTTTTTTTACATGAATGAAGGAGGCGAAAAGGAGTTGAGGCTGGCCTTTAGTAATGTCACCAAAGAAGAAATCATAAACGGAGTGCAAAGATTGTCTGAGTTTATAAAATCGAAAGTAAAAAACCAATAAAAACTATAAAAATGGAAAACAACAATGAAATAATCGTATCTGATTTTTTTAATATGGAGTACGATTTTGTCGAGTATTATGTGGGTATGGCTAAAATGGTAGTATTCTGGCACGTTAAAGCATTAGGTTTTGAAGTGATAGCTTACGCCGGACCGGAAACAGGTGTTTTAGATCGTTGTTCTTATTATATCGTAAAAAATGATATAAAACTGGTGATCACCTCAGCATCACAGCCTAGTTCGTATAAAATAGTTTCTTTCGTAGATCTTCACGGGAACGGTATCAAGAGACTGGCCATAAACGTTGATAATGTTAAAGATTTCTTCGAAAGAGCCATGAAAAATGGGGCAATACCAGTAGAACATCCGCATTTAACCTCAGATGAAAATGGTTTTGTAGAACAGGCATCTTTAAAAATGTTTGATGATAATGAAATTGTACTCATCAATTACGATAATTATAATGGAGACTTTCTTCCGGGATATAAAAATGTACAGAGCGAATGGAACTTTGAAGGAGAAGATACCGGTCTGCAAAAAATTGATCACGTCGCTTGTGCCTTAAGACTCAACGAAATCAATTTATGGGAAAAGTATTTTAACAACATCTTCCTTTCTAAAACCGTGGTCGAATTTGACGAGAGAAAAGTAAAAGGCGAAAAGAAAATCGGGATGTTATTGAAAGTGCTTCAATCCGGTAATAAAAGTATTAATAACGTTTTGGTTGAACCGGAACATGGCGCAAAAAATCAGGTACAATTGTTTATCGATCAAAACTACGGAACCGGAATACAGCATATCGCTTTTGAATCAAACAACATTATTAAATCAGTAAAAGCATTGAGAGAGTCCGGTGTGAAATTTACCAGATATCCGGATTCTTACTATGAAAAATTAGCTTCGAAATATCCTGAATTGGACGTAGAACCTTTAAAAAAGCACGGGATCTTGTGCGATGTTTTAGAGGGAGCCCTGCTCTTTCAAATCTTTACCACACCTATAGGAGACAGAGCTACATTTTTCTATGAAATAGTACAAAGAGTAAATGATTATCAGGGCTTTGGTTTAGATAATATCTACGCTCTGTTTGAAGCAATGGAAGAAGAACTGACACTTTCGAATAAAATTTAACAAGAATGACAGGCTGCAAGACCGATATTATAAATGCTATAATTGAAATAGTGGGGCATGACTATGTATTAATGAATGCTGAGTTATTGTACAATTATTCCAGAGACTGCACCTCTGATGAAGAGAGTATACCCTCGGCAGTAATCTTACCTAAAGATGAAAAAGAGATTTCAAAAATTCTTAAAATCTGTAATGAAACCAAGACCAGTATCACCGTGAGAGGCGGTGGTACCGGAGTCAGCAGAGGAGCATTATCTCATACAAACGGCCTGATACTTTCGCTGGAACGGTTGAATAAAATCATCGAGATTAATAAAATCGACAGGATTGTTACAGCAGAGTCAGGAGTGATCACTCAGGATTTGCGTAATGCGGTTTTAAAAGAAGGTCTAAATTTTCCGCAAAACATCAGCAGTGCCAACGCTTGTTTCATAGGTGGAAATATAGCAGTATCGAGTGGCAGTCCAAAATCATTGAAATATGGTACGACTAAAGATTATGTCATCAATTTAGAGATTGTTTTACCTGATGGAAGTATTATATGGACAGGAAAAAATGTAACTAAAAATGCGACCGGTTATAATCTTACCCAATTGTTTACCGGAAGCGAAGGAACTCTGGGCATCATCACTAAAGTAGTATTAAAACTTGTGCCTCCCGTAAAAGAACTGCTTCTCATGATTCCCTTTACTAAAATAGAGAAGCTGTTTGAAGGCGTACAGCAGTTTTTTGTAAAAGGATATGACGCTTCAAGTATTGAATTTATTGATCAGAAAGGAGTAGAGCTGGCCTCAAAATTTCTGGATAAAAAACAATGGGATTCTAAACGTATTGAAGGGATTTTATGGATCGAACTTGAAGGAACAGATTCAGAAAAACTAATGCAGCAGGCTATTGAAATCAGCGAATTTATCAGCGCTTACACACCAGAAGAAATTAGCATAGCCGATACCCAAAACGAAGTGAAAGCATTATGGGAAATGCGTTCTAAAATTGGAGAAGCGGTTATTCATCATGTGTTTTTCAGAGACATCGACATTGTAGTACCCCGTTCTAAAATTGATGAAATGTACAAATCAATTGCAGGGATAGCCCAAAAATATGATTTTGAATACACGGTTTTCGGACATGTTGGGAATGGAAATTTTCATGTCAATATTTTTCAGGACAAACAAAGCAGCAAAAAGCAATGGGAAGACCATCTGGCAATTTGGGTGAAAGCCATTTTCCTAAAAGCACTAGAACTAGGCGGAACCATTTCAGGAGAACACGGAGTTGGTAAAATTAATCTTCCCTATTTAGAAGATGCCATGACCAACCATCAGATCCATATAATGAACGGCATCAGGGAGCTATTTGATAAAAACAGAATAATAAATTAACCCGTTGGGTGTAGTTAATAAAAAAACATTCCACACATAGTCCCGATGCATCAGGATATGTGTCTGAAAGAATACAAAAGAAATCTGTTTCTAACGCATAGTAGTCGCTGTATGTCTTAAATAAGTGAAACGCCTTTTTTGGAGAGTATTAAATCTATGTTTCTATGTGCTGAAAAATAATAGCCACAGATTAAAGGATTAAAAAATCTGCTAAATCTGCGTGAAAAAAAATAACACATAGATACATAGGTTATTATGTGCAGAAAAGAATGTCTAAAAGAAATACATTTCTTTCACATAAGCTCTGTGTTTTATTAAAAGTGAAACGCCTTAATTTGATCATAAAAT
>NZ_CAGKLC010000029.1 GCF_903469665.1 Flavobacterium sp. UGB4466
ATCTTATAAAGTATCTCATCTTTTTTCTATCAGGAGCATTGTTTTATATGTTGTATAATAATAAAACATTTAAACTATACCTATTTTTACTAATAGTAAGTTTTTTAATCATTAATCATGCTTTTGATTTGTCTGAATTTATTTCAGCAATAATCATGTTTTTATTATTTTTTTGCTTTATATACTATCCTGGGTCCTTACAATTTTTAGAAAACAGATTCATTATTAAAATTGGAGTGTCATCTTACTTTCTTTATCTTATTCACGACTATATTGGAGTAGTGTGGATTAAGAACATAGTTAGCTTTTTCTATCCAAACAGTTTTATCGCGCCAATCTTAATTATGATTGTAATGATTACTTTAAGTATTTTTTACACGCAAAAAGTAGAAACTAAGATTAGTAGATATTTACATAAATGTTTATTAAATAAGAATAATGACTAAGGTAGCTGTAATTTGTAATTATAAATTACTTCCGGAAAGAGTAGGAGGTATGGATTATTTTTTCTGGGATTTTGATAAGAAATGTAAAGAAAATAACATTGATATCGATTGGTTTTTTCCTAATAGTTCCAATCATGGGAATTATCCCAATCTAACTATTTACAGCAGTCAAGAACTAGCTCCTGAAAATAATTTTCTTTCTTTTTGCAAAGAACGTAAACCAGAGTACACGCATATCATTACTCATTTCGTAGAATTATGCACCTCTTTTTTTTATAAGGTAAAGAAAGTTTCAAATGCTGAGGTCATTGCTGTAGATCATAATCCAAGACCTTTAAACGGATATTCATTAAAAAAGAAAATAAATAAAAGACTCAAAGGAATTCTATTCTCAGGATATATTGATGTTTTTGTTGGGGTATCCAACTATACTGTAAAAGAAATTTTAAATGACTTTGGAACTCATATAAAAGCAAAAACGATCACGATTTATAACGGAGTAATTATAGATTCAATTTTAACAAGAGCCAACAGAGCTAACACTCAACCCGTTTTTTTAGTTGCTTCTCACCTTAGAGAATCTAAAGGAATTCAGGATTTAATTGAAGCAGTATATCTTCTGTCTGCTGAAATAAAAAAGGAGATTAAAATAGGGGTATATGGCGAAGGACCTTATGAACAGCATTTATTAGAAAAAGTTAAAGAATATAAAGTACAGGATTGTTTCATTTTTATGGGTAGTAAACCTAATTTAAATGAAATTTTTTCGCAGTACGATTATATGTTGCAGCCGACCCATATGGAATGTTTTAGCCTGTCAATTCTGGAAAGTCTTGCGGCAAACGTTCCTGTAATTACGACTAATGTAGGTGGAAATACCGAAGCAATAACCTCAGGAGAAAATGGATATATTTTTGAGACCAAAAATGTAAAAGCACTGGCAGGAATTCTTGAAGATGTTTATTCAGGGCGCAAAAAGATATCCATTAATACAAGAGAATTAATTGCTAATTCCTTTTCTTTGCCGAAAATGGTCGAAAATCATTTTGCACTACTCAAACAAAATGGATTAAAATTTTAAATTACTGTAAACAAAAATATGTTTTTTAATTCCTTAGCATTCGCTATTTTTTTGCCAATCGTTTTCTTTCTATACTGGTTTGTATGTAATAAAACAAAAAAAGCTCAAAATGCTTTATTAATTATCGCAAGCTACTATTTCTATTCCTGTTGGGATTGGAGATTTTTATTTTTACTCATTTTCTCAACTTTTTTAGATTATTATACCGGGATTCAAATCGAGAAAGGGAAATCAGAGCAAAGTCGAAAGTTTTGGTTTTGGCTCAGTATTTCAGTTAATTTAGGGTTTTTAGGAATTTTTAAATACTATAACTTTTTTGCCGCATCTTTTTCAGAATTATTAAATTCGGGGGGATTCAAAGCAAGTCCGATATTGTTAAATGTTATTCTCCCTGTTGGAATTTCATTCTATACTTTTCACGGACTATCTTATGTTATTGATATCTATTACAAACGTATAAAGGCCGAATACAACTTTGTTGATTATTCATTGTTTGTGAGTTATTTTCCATTACTTGTTGCCGGACCAATAGAGAGAGCAACGCATTTACTGCCTCAGGTAAAAGTTAAGAGAGAGTTTAATTTTCAAATCGCCAAAGAAGGTGTGTATCAAATCATTTGGGGATTGATCAAAAAAGTAGTTATTGCAGATACATGTGCTACTTATGCCAATGCTGTTTTTGACAATTATTCTTCCATGAATTCATTGTCGCTTATCTTAGGGGCCATATATTTTGCATTTCAAATTTATGGTGATTTTTCAGGATACTCTGATATTGCATTGGGAGTTTCAAAATTGTTTGGATTAGATTTACTTAGAAATTTCAATTATCCCTATTTTTCAAGGGATATTGCAGAATTTTGGCGTCGCTGGCACATTTCTCTTTCCTCATGGTTTCGAGATTACCTGTATATTCCGTTGGGAGGAAGTAAAGGAGGTATTTGGATGAAAATCAGAAATACGTTTATCATTTTTATAGTAAGCGGATTTTGGCATGGAGCGAACTGGACTTACATCACCTGGGGATTTGTAAATGCCATATACTTTCTACCATTGCTGTTATCCAACAGTAACCGCAATAATATAGACGAGATTAAACTTAGTTTTAATACTGATTCTGTAAAAGTGATATTCAATATTCTTTTTACATTTTTTATCACTTGTATAGCCTGGGTGTTTTTTAGAGCAAAAACAATTACGGATGCTGTATCCTACTTAAAGCGAATGATTTTTAATGGGGATTTTTATTCTCAATATCTTGATAACGAGCGTTACAATTATGAGGTATTGCCTATGATCGTATTATTTGTTTTGGTCGAATGGAATAACAGAACCAAAGAAGAGCCTCTTTCAGGAAAAAGAAGTATGTTGAGGGTGATTTTGGCCCTAGGTGCTATACTGGCATTTGGAACTTATTCAGATTACAAAGAATTTATATATTTTCAATTTTAATGAAACGATTTTGAATTTATACAGCCAAAATCTTAATAGCGGTAATTTTGATTGCCGTAATACTGGATGGTTTGTATACCGCTATTTTTTTTCAATCTAAGAACAGAGGGAAGGTAGAGTCTGTTTTTAATTCTGAAGCCTGTAAATATGATGTTGTAATTTTAGGTTCTTCGAGAGCCAACAATCATTTTGTTTCTCAGATGTTTGAAGAGAAAGGATTGAAAACATTTAACTATGGTATGAGCGGAGGACATTTGTTTGAAGCTTCATTGATGTTAAAATTAATGATCGAACGAAAATATGAAATCAAAAACGTAATTCTTGAAGCCGATTTGAATCTTTCTAATGATCAGGAATCAGATGGAGTTTCTGCAAAGTTTTTACCTTATATGCATAACTCAAAGCTTATAAAAGATCATTTCTCCGGTCAGAAAAATTTTAACGAACTGTATTACATCCCTTTTTACAGATACATAAAATTTGATTCAAAAATTGGCTTTAGAGAAATTTACAATATAGCAGGAGGCAAAGCAACAAATGCATTAGATAACTTAGGATATTATCCATTGGTAAAACACAAAAATGGGAATATGAAAAATAATATTGTTAATCTAAATCCTTTGCCTAAAAATAAATACTACGAAGAAATCAAAAATATTTGTAAAGCCAATAATATAAATTTTATTGCGGTAATGACACCAATGTGTGAGAATGTGGTAGGTATGAATTATTTTGATAAAGTTAAAAAAGCATATCCGGAAATTCATAATTATGAGAATGTTGTGGTAGAAAATAAATATTTTTCTTCCTGCGGACACATGACAGATGCAGGAGCAAGAATATTTACCACGCGAATCTTAAAAGACTTTTTCAATCGATAAATTATGAAAATAGCTTTTTTAACACCAGAATATCCTCACGCTGCTACTGGAAACTCAGGCGGTTTGGGAACAAGTATTAAAAGCTTAGCGATTGGACTTTTAGAAAAAGGAGTTTCGGTTCGTATTTTGGTATATGGTCAGCATAAAGATGATATTTTTATGGATAACGGGATCATTATCCAACAAATAAAAAATAAGAAATTAAAAGGATTATCGTGGTTTCTGACCAGAAAAAAAATAGAGAACATAATCAATCAGTTATTTTCTGCTAAAGAAATTGACTTAGTAGAAACGGCAGACTGGACAGGAATTACTTCTTTTATTCAGCCTCAAAAATGTCCGGTTGTAATACGACTACACGGATCTGATACCTATTTTTGTCATCTGGATAATCGTCCTGTAAAATGGATTAATAAGTTTCATGAAAAAAGAGCTCTGAAAAAAGCAACAGCCCTGTTATCGGTAAGCCAATTTACAGCAGATACAACAAATCAGGTTTTTGGTCTGAGTAAAAAATTTATAGTGATTCCCAATCTTGTTGATCTAAATTTGTTCCAGCCTTCAAACAATTCGGTCCCTGATGATAAAAGCATATTTTATTTTGGGAGTCTGATTAGAAAAAAAGGACTTTTAGAATTGCCTTTAATTTTTAATGAGGTGGTAGAGAACGATCCCGCAGCAAAACTCATTTTAGTAGGGAAAGATGTTCCGGATATTATTTCCGGTAATTTGTCGACCTGGCAAATGATGCAGGATCTTTTTTCAGAAAGAGCCAAAGCAAATGTTTCTTATTTAGGAAGTGTTTCTTATTCCGAAATTAAGAAGAAGATTGAACAGGCTACAGTTTGTATATTTCCTTCGTTTGCAGAAGCTTTTCCGGTTTCCTGGCTTGAAGCTATGGCGATGCAAAAAGCAATTGTGGCGTCTGATATTGGTTGGGCAGGAGAAGTGATTATTGATGGAGAAAGTGGTTTTTTAGTTGACCCAAAGAACCATAGTTTGTTTGCAACCAAAATTCTTCACTTTCTTGATAATTCAATGTTGACAAAAGTGACAGGAGAAAAAGCAAGAAGCAGAGTGGAACAATTTTTTAGCACCGATAAAATAACAAATGACAATATTAATTTTTATAAAAAAATAATAAATCCGGAATAGAGAAATGGAATTGAATGAGTTTAGAACAAGTAGTGGAGAGATTATTCTTTACAATGGGCAACCTGACTTAGAGAAACTGGAAGTTTTGTGTTCTGGCGCCGGAGATATTTGGCATAGTTCATTTGAACAAGGTTATAAAAATGCTTTCCCGGAATTGGTTTATCAAACGGCTACTTTTTTTTGGTATATCAATGATTTTGATAATCTGGACGAGTGCGTGAGCTGGCGGATTAATTCAAATGCATTTGCCATTCGAAAATCTGTCTGGGAAACTTTAGGCGGGTTTGATCCTGAATATCAAAATCATCAAATTCAGGCATTAGATTTTGGGTATAACGCATTACGGAATTCTGCTGCAATTCCACTTTATATAAAAGGTTTATTTACGGATAATATCAAAGAGAGAATTAATATAACAGCAAAAGACAGATACATTTTTTTTAGAAAAAACTTTAAAAAAGAACATTCATTATTCATGCTTTATCGGGAAGGTTTCTGGAAGACGAAAGAATGGAATGCTTTTTTTTATGCTGCGAAAAATTTTAAGAGAAGCTCTGAAAAACCAGTTATTAAACCCCGTGAGTTAAATTGTATCGAAGGTAAACCATCTGTTAGTTATATCATTCCAACAATGATGCGCCAGGATTTTACCTTGCAATTGTTAGAAGATTTGAGCGTGCAGAGTTATCCCGTTGCACAAGTAGTGGTACTCGATGCAACTCCCGAAGCGCTTAGAAATGAAAAATTGTATTCTGAAAAAGATTTTCCTTTTGAGTTAATTGTTAAATGGCAGCAAACAAAAGGAAGCTGCAGAGCCCGTAATGAAGCTATAGAGTTGTGTACGGGTGAATATATCGTTTTTGGAGATGACGATGTTCGTGTACAGTCAAATTTCATTGAAAATCATATCAGGTTAATGCAAACCTATAAAGTGAGTGTCTGTAATGGCTTAGATGTCAGAGCAGATAATGAACAACAGGAATTAAAAGATTTAGAAGTTAAACTTGAAAAATTAGGAGAGAAAAGATGGAAATCTGGTGCATCCTCAACTTTTAGTAATGCCAATTCTTGTGTGAAAACTGAATATGTCAGAAAGCTAACAGGCAACGATATTAACTTTGATGGAGGTTATGGTGAAGATACTGATTTTGGAATATCGTTAGCTAAATTAGGACAAGTGGTTATTTTAAACCCTTTTTCTCCAAATTTGCATTTAAAGCCACCTGCTGGCGGGTACCGTTTTTGGGGGAGTCAGGCTAAAATCACAGGGAAAAAGAGAAAAACACAGCCATGGGAATTAGATACTCCGGTAAAGACAATTCGTCCCGTACCAAGTCCGACAATTATGTACGGTATTGTAAAGCATTTTACTCCTCAGCAAGTAATCGAGTACAAGTACAAATATTTTTTTCTATACCTCTTTAAAGGTTCCAAAAAAGGTCTTTTGTATCGATTTTTTAGAATTCCGTACAAAAATCTTCAGTTTAAAAAATCACTATTTTATGCTAAGAAATTAAACGATTTGGGAGTCAGATATAAATAAAACATGAAATTTTCCTTAATCATTTGTACTTATATGCGTCCTCAGCCTTTGCTGGAGTTATTGCAATCCGTAAAGACACAAACTTTATATCCGGATGAAATTTTAATTATTGACGGTTCATTAAATAAGGAATCAGAAATTATTTTAAGTCAGAATTCATTCCAAAATTTAAAGTACTTTTTAGTCGATGATCAAAATCGCGGACTCACCAGACAAAGGAATTTTGGTATTGGTAAAGTTGGTCAGGATATGGAAGTTGTTTGTTTTTTGGATGATGACACAATTCTGGAATCAGATTATTTTGAAAAAATATTACAAACCTATAGTGCGTTTTCGGATGCTATGGGCGTAGGAGGTTATATTACGAATGAAGTAAAATGGGAAAAAGCAACAGAAAATTACATTCCTCAGATTAATGAATTTTATTTTGACGGGTGGAAACGCAAAGATGGGAGTAGATTTGTTTTGCGAAAAAAACTTCATTTAGACAGCAATTGTCTTCCCGGTTTTTCTCCTTTATTTTCACACGGCAGAAGTATTGGTTTCTTACCACCCAGTGGTAAAACATATGAAGCTGAGCAATTAATGGGAGGTGTTTCTTCCTTTAAAAAAATAGTTTTTGAGAAGCTGTCATTTTCGACCTATTTTGAAGGATATGGTTTATATGAAGATGCTGATTTTACTTTAAGAGTTGCAAAAATTGGCAAACTTTATGTAAATACAGCTGCAAGATTAGGTCATTTTCATGCCGAAACAGGAAGACCCAACCGGTATTATTACGGAAAAATGGTCGTTAGAAACGGATGGTATGTCTGGCGTGTTAAAAACCCCAATCCGAATTTTAAGGATAGATGCAAGTGGAATGCAATTACATTACTTTTGATCTTAATTAGATTTAGTAATACATTTACCTCAAATAATAAAAAGGCCGCTTTTACAGAAAGTCTTGGCAGAATTTTAGGCTGGTTTAGTTTAATTTTTAATAAACCTGGAGAATAAAATAGTTAGATGAATCTATTTCAACTTATAAAGTCAGATTATAGGAAGTACCGCAAGTATGGCGGTCATTTCTTTGTAATTGTATTTTTTACTCAGGGCTTTTGGGCTACTTTTCAGTATAGGATCGCCCATTATATTTATACTAACATTGCCTGGAAATTATTTAGACTTCCTCTGTTGTTCTCTACTTTAATGTGGCAAAAAACTATTGAAATTCTCACAGGGATTTCTATAGCATCTTCTGTAAAAATTGGACATTCCTTTTACGTAGGTCATTTTGGGGGTATTATTATCAATGCAAAGGCTATTATTGGGGATAATTGTAATATCTCACAAGGGGTTACTATTGGAGTATCAGGTCATGGTGAAAAGAGAGGAACACCAATTTTAGGGAATAATGTATACATTGGAGCTAATGCAGTAGTTGCCGGTAAAATTACTATTGGTAATAATGTACTCATTGGTGCCTGCTCGATGGTTAAAGATTCTTTACCAGAGAATGCTGTTGCAATGGGGGTTCCGGCGGTAATCATTTCTCAAAACGGTTCAAAAGGATATATTTAATGAAATTATTAATTGTCTCATCGGCGCCATTAATTTATAAAAACCAAATTCCATTTGCTTATAGTCCTTATGTGAAGGAGCTAATCGTTTTAGAACAGTTTAGCGATGATTTTATTTTCTGCTGTCCGGTTTGGGAAAAAGACAGAGGGCTTTTAATTACTGAAATCCCTTTTACTTTTAAAAAGCATTTTCAGCTTAAAGATTTTAATTTAAGTTCTTTTTCAAATATTCTGAAATCCTTTTTTTTCAGTTTTTATAATATTTTGGTTCTATTTAAAGCAATGAAAAATGCAGACCATATTCATTTGCGCTGTCCCGGAAATATAGGTTTGTTGGCATGTTTTGTTCAGGTGTTTTTTCCAAATAAACCTAAAACAGCTAAATATGCGGGTAATTGGGATCCTAAAAGTAAACAACCTTACAGTTATAAAATTCAAAAATGGGTTTTAAACAATACTTTTTTGACTCGAAATATGAAAGTTTTGGTATATGGAGAATGGAAAAATCAGTCGCAAAATATTAAGCCTTTTTTTACGGCGACCTATGCTGACGCAGAAAAAGAAAGTGTTAAAAAAAGAAGCTTTGAAAATAGGATAGAATTTATTTTTGTAGGAAGTCTTGTTATAGGGAAAAATCCTTTATATGCCATACAATTAGTTCATGAATTATTAGAAAGAGGATATAATGTAGTGTTAAGTTTATATGGTGAAGGGGCTGAAAGAAATTCTTTAGAAAAGTATATCGAAATCAATAATTTAGAAAACGAGATTGTTTTACATGGAAATCAGGATCTGGAAACAGTAAAAAAAGCCTATCAAAAAAGTCACTTTGTCATCTTGCCATCAAAGAGCGAAGGCTGGCCAAAAGCAATTGCTGAAGGAATGTTTTGGGGATGTGTGCCTATTGCAACAAAAATATCCTGTGTTCCCTTTATGCTCGATTATGGTAACAGAGGCCTTTTGTTAGAAATGGATTTCGAGAAAGATGTTAATCAAATAAGCGGAATACTGGAAAATCAAATGCTCTTTTTTAACAAAAGTAATTTAGCTGGCAAGTGGTCACAAAATTATACGACCGATGTTTTTGAAGCCGAAATTAAAAAACTCTTGTCAAAATGAGAATCGTACAAATAATAGACTCCCTGGAAGCTGGCGGAGCAGAACGTATGGCTATTAATTATGCCAATTCGTTATCAAAAAACATATCGTTTTCTGGTTTAGTTGTTTCCCGTAAAGAAGGATTGTTGGTCAATCAAATAGATCAAAAAGTTTCTTATTTGTTCCTGAAGAAAAAAAAAACAATAGATCTTCAGGCTGTTTTTAGGTTACGAAAGTATTTAAAGAAGAATAAAGCAGATCTGATTCATGCTCACAGTTCCTCGTTTTTTATTGCCGTTTTAGTGAAATTGACGTTGCCCAAAATCAAAATTATATGGCACGACCATTATGGTATTTCGCAAGATCTGTCTGCCCGGAAAAATTTAAGCTTAAAAGCAGGCTCCTTTTTCTTTACAGGTATTATTGCAGTAAATTCAGCTTTGAAAGACTGGGCTAAATCTTATTTATGGTGTTCAAACATTGTTTATTTCCCTAACTTTATAATTGATGCTGTTTCTACTGAAAAACAAATTTTAAGCGGTGTAGCAGGCAAGCGAATCATTTGTGTAGCGAATTTACGCCCGCAAAAAAATCACGATTTATTAATTGATGCTGCCAATTTGATTAGAGACAAATTCGCTGATTGGACATTTCATTTATTCGGTAAAGATTTTGATGACACCTATTCAGAAAAACTGAAAAAAAAGGTCAGTGATCTAAAACTTCAGGAAACAGTTTTCTTTTATGGAACAAGCGGTAATGTTAGCTCAGCATTACAACAATGCGAAATAGCTGTTTTGCCATCACTTTCAGAAGGGCTTCCTTTGGCTGTCTTAGAATATGGTTTGCATAGAGTACCCGTTGTGGCAACCAATGTAGGTGAAATCTCAAAAATAATTGCCTCTGAAAAAGAAGGATTAATAGTAGAACCTGATAACTTAAAAGAGTTTACCGTAGCAATCGAAAAATTAATAGTATCTGGTAAATACAGAGATGAAATGGCTTTAGGATTGTACAATAAAGTTCAGTTAAATTATAGTGAAAGTGCGATTGTAAAAGAATATCTTTTATGGTTAAAATCTTTACCTACTTTTGCATCTTGAAACAATAGACATATAAATGAAAAATAAAAAAGAATATTACATTCTTCTGCTTCTAATTCATGCAGTAATTGCCGTGGTCGTTTTTGCCATACCTTTTTTATCGAAAATATATGCGCTTTTAATTCCTGTTGTCGGTCTTTTTATTGTTTACCGGACTAAAAATGCAAACAATGAAGTACTGATAGTAGCGGCATATTTAGTTGGCGTTGAGGTTTTTCTGCGGATGACCGGAGGGAATTTTAACAATGAATATGTTAAAGTCAATGTCATTTTTTTCATGCTGTTGGGTATGATATACCGTAATTTCTCGACAAATGCCTTTATATATTGGTTTTTTTTGATTTTGCTGATCCCGGGTATCTTAATAACATCTACCACTTTTAATCCTTCTATAGATGTTAAAAAATCATTGGTGTTTAATTTATCAGGCCCCTTATGTTTAGCAATATCTTCAATCTATATGTTTAAAAGAAGAATTTTGTTCCCGGATTTGCAAAAAGTGTTAGTTGCAATGGGATTACCCATATTGAGCACAACAGTATATTTGTTTTTATTTAACCCTAGCGTTAGAGATGTAGTCACCGGAACACAATCTAATTTTGAAACTTCCGGAGGATTTGGTCCTAATCAGGTTTCTACCGCTTTGGGTTTAGGGATGTTTGTGTTTTTTACACAATTGATATTGTTTTCAAAATCGAAAATGAAAATTATTTTAAACGGAGTTTTGCTAATATTTGTGACCTATAGAGGTATTGTTACTTTTTCAAGAGGAGGAGTTCTAACAGCAGTGGTTATGATTGTTTGTTTATTATTCTTGCTATATAAGTACTCAAATCTACGAGGGAAAAATAAATTCGTACTGGTTTTTATTCTTACGGGATTAATAGGTATGGGAGTTTGGGCGTACTCTTCTTTTCAGACCAAAGGACTTATAGAAAAACGGTATGCCAATCAGGATGCTAGAGGACGGGATAAAAAAGACCGTTTAGGAGGAAGGGAGCAAATTATGAATGAAGAGTTTGCCCTTTTTAGCGATAACCCCATTTTAGGAGTTGGAGCAGGTATGGGGAGATATGCTAGGGCAGAAAGATTTAGAGATGACGCTGCTTCCCACAACGAAATCACCCGTATGTTGAGTGAACATGGTTTGTTTGGAGTTTTTGGACTGATAATACTATTTCTGACCCCTTTTGTTGTCTATATAAGTAACAAGCAGCATCTCTACTTTTTATCATTTTTTGCCTTTTGGCTGTTAACGATTAATCATGCTGCCATGCGTACCGCAGCACCGGCTTTTGTATATGCACTATCATTACTTTTTGTGCAGGTTAAAATTCCTGAAAAAGCAGAAAATTCCGTCGATTAAGTTCTTTTTTTTATAATATATTCGCCTCAAGTTTAAGCCCCTAACAAACTTATTAAATGTTTTCAAACCATAAAATGCATTTCGAAATTTCGGAAAGAAAAGTATTACTTCTTCTTTTTGATGTTGTTTTTATTTTATCCGCATTATACTTGTTAAGTTTAGTATTTCATTATAACTATTTTGTTTTTGATAAAAGAAATTTTCCCGGTATACTTTTATTTCTGACTTATGTATACACTTTTGGTGTAATATTCGAAATGTACAATTTACAGGTAGCCAGTAATCAGTTGCAAATTCTTCAAAGTGTAATTTTTACGGCCACAGCTTCAAGCCTGGCGTATTTGTTTACTCCAATTTTATCTCCGGAATTACCTAAGCAGCGATTAATTATTGTAATTTTTTATTTTACGATACTTGTTACATTGTTATTGTGGCGTTTGTTTTATGTTTATTTTTTGGCGTCACATCGTTTTTCTCAGAATGTAGTTTTAATATGTGATCAGAATCAGGTGGAAGAATTGGTTTTAGGACTTGAGAATGTTGACCCGCATTATAAAATTATTGGTTTTGTAAATTCAGACGCAATTTCAGAAGAAGATTCAAACTTTCATTATGTAAAAGAAGTCAAAAAGAAAGATTTAGAAGAGTTTGTAGCTCGTAATAGGGTTTCGGAGATTGTCATTGCTTCTCAAAAAACAGATGGAATCACAGCCGATTTATACCAGCAATTGCTTCATTTATTAGAATCAGGAAATATCATCAGAGAGTATACTCAGGTTTACGAAAGTAAAACACAGCGTATTCCGGTGCACTATATAGCCCGCGATTTTTATAGATTCTTTCCCTTCAGCAGAAATAATAGTAATAAATTATACTTGTTTTCTGTTCGTTTCATCGAGTTGTTGTTCTCCATTACAGGGCTGTTGGTTTGTTTTCTGTTTATCCCTGTTATTCTTGTTACAAATTTGTTAGCGAATAAAGGGACTTTGTTTTACACGCAGGAACGCGTAGGTAAAAACGGAGTTGTTTTTAAAATCTATAAGTTTCGAACTATGGTAGAAAACTCGGAGTCTAATGGGATTGTTTTCGCTACTTCAAATGATAAACGGATTACGCCTTTCGGTAAAATGATGCGCAAATCAAGAATCGATGAATTGCCACAGTTTTTTAATATTTTAAAGGGTGATATGGCCGTAATAGGGCCAAGACCTGAGCGACCATTTTTTGTGGCAGAAATAGCCCGTATAATGCCTTTTTACGAAACAAGACACGTTGTGAAACCAGGACTTACCGGTTGGGCGCAAGTAAACTATTCTTACGGAGAATCTATAGAGGAGAGTTTGATCAAACTGCAGTACGACTTATACTACATCAAGCACAGAAGTATCTTTTTAGATTTGAGCATTACTTTTAAAACGATTACTACCGTTCTGTTTTATCGCGGACAGTAAATTAGATAATAATAGGAATACGTTTTTTATTTCGAATAGCGACTCTCACCAAAACAAATCCACTAGTTATGATCATGGGCAGAACAATAAAGAAGTGTGCTTTGTTGATCATGAAAATGGTATAAACGATCAAAAAAAGTAAATGTAGAACTGCGAATCGATACGACCATCTTTTGTTTTTTAAGAGCGAAAAGAGGATTAATACCAATAAAAGCGGACTTAATAAAAGTACATTATAGTTCATTGCCAGTTCCTGATGAAGGGAATAAAAACCAACCGTAATAAAAAAGATTCCTATTAACGATAAGATAAAAAGATATATTTTATCTACCACTTTATGGTGTGCCAAAACTACAAAAGCCAGTAGCAGGAGGTAAGTGTAAATATTATTCCACCATGAGCTTGGAATCTCTTTTTCAAAACTTAGCAGCGTTTTGCTTTTACTTACTAAAGGCTGGTTTTGAAAAGTAGTTTTTTCTAAACTGTTTTTTAATTCAAAGGGTAAAAAGATTTTCGTACCTGCCTGGTCTACTTTAGTTCCGAAAATAATACTGGTTCCCAGCTGCTCATAAAAATGATCTTTGAAGTAAGGAAACAGAATAGATCGGTAGGTTTCAGCCGTATCTCCTTTTTTAGTTACAATATTTGCATTTAAAGATTTATTGATGACATCTACCACCATCGAAGTACAGTTTTTGTCGATAAATTTATAGGTATAATATCGTTCTTCAGAGAATGCGGCTGCATTTAAATTGTCAAAAAGTTTTTGTTTTAAATCTGGAGAGATCAAAAGTTCCTGCTCGAAAACACTTCTTTTTTCGTTAGTATAATCGTTTATAAACTCAGGAAACGATCTTACGCTGACAAAATACTGTAAATCGCCCTTTGCGAATTTAGCGACAAAATTGGGTGTTCTAAAATCAAAATTACCATAATTATAAACAACATCAATAGTGTTCGCCGGATCGGCGACGCGAATGGCAGTATGACCAAAATAAGAGTAGCTTTCATTACCCAGTCCGCAGGTAATAACACTTATTTGAGCTTCTTTTGATAAGGGCACGTTTTGGCTGTAACCCAAAAAACTTAATAATAATAGTAAACTAAAAAGTGTTTTTTTGAAAAGGACATTTTTCATAATTTAAAATTTTAAGAAGTTTAAGAGTTAACAAATATTATCTAAAGATACCTAAATCTACTTTTAATGAAAAAATATTAGAGTATAAAGCGGTACTTTGATTTCCTAAATCAGTCAGGGCATAATCGACCTGAATGCCTTTGTATTTAAAACCAAGACCAATGTTTGGTTGAAAATTTAACTTTTCGGTATTGTCCAACTGCGTTACATTTTGAAAATTTCCTGCTCCGGCTCTTAAAAATACAAGATCAGTATAACCAAACTCAAACCCCAAAGCAGGATCTATACTAACGACTTTTGAGGAAATAATATCATTGGTTTGCTCGAAACGCATGTTTAAATTGGTAGCGACCAAAAGACTGTAATCGCCGTGAAACTCAATTTTTTTAGAAACTCCCAGTTGAGCTTTTGGTAACGTAATTTCGGTACTTTCTGGTAATTCGTTGTTTTCTCCCGGAATGGCATTGGCAATTTTCTTGTATTCCTCTTCATCAATATTCCAAACATTATAAGTAGTGGTAATATCGCGAAGCATCAAACCAAAGTTCCATCCATTTCTTTCAAATTGAAGACCAAAGTCAAAGCCAAAGCCCCAGGAATTGGCAAATTTTCCAATAACCCTTCTGATTACTTTTGCATTTACACCATACTGAAAGCCATCTACAGGTAATTTTCTCGCGTAAGAAAAAGTAAAACCATAATCGGCAGTAGAGAACAGTCTGATTCGGTTGTAATCTATATTTCCCTGATTGTCGATCAATTGAGTGGTGTCCATGATGTCATCAACTCCAAAACGAATCATCGAAATTCCCCAGGCACTTCTATCATCAATCGGACTGGCATATCCAATGTAGTCGTATTGTGCAATATTGGCAAAGTAATTGGCGTGCATCAACGAAATTTGATGATCCTCAAGATGAGTAAGACCAGCCGGATTCCAATAAACGGAATTGACATCATTTGTAGAAGCGACAACAGCACCCGACATTCCTAAGGCGGCTGCATCAACGCCAATATTCATAAACTCATTCGAATATTTTCGAACGGTTTGTGCATACTGTAAGGTGCAACTCCACAATAATACAAATACAAAGATTTTCTTCAACGGATATATTTTAGCAAACCGGAGTCTGTTTTAATTTTTATCAAAAATATAATATTTTACTCATCTAATTGAAATTATTGTAAAACTTAAATTTTTCATGAGAAAATGCTTATGAAGCTTTTGAAAGGCGAGAATTTTAATAGAAATTTTTGCTATTAATGTCGCTTATTTATACGAAATTTGCCCTTCACCATTTGTTAAAAATATAAATCATGAACATTAAAAAACACATTCCTAATTTAATCACATTAATCAACTTGTTCTGCGGCTGTATTGCTGTTGTTTTTGTTTCTCAAGATAACTTTTTAATGGCTTTTTGCATGGTTTCCTTAGGGATCTTTTTTGATTTTTTTGATGGTTTTTTTGCCCGATTGTTCAAAGTTTCAAGTCCGCTTGGATTGCAGTTAGATTCGTTAGCAGATATGGTAACCAGTGGTGTTGTTCCGGGTTATGTAATGTACAGTTTGTTCTTAAAAAGTGCTGACCCGAACAATGAAGTTGCCTTAACAATCGTTCCTTTTCTTGGATTTATTGTAACATTAGGTTCTTGTTACCGATTGGCTAATTTTAATATTGATACACGTCAGACTGATTCGTTTATAGGTTTGCCAACTCCGGCGAATGCGCTTTTTGTTTTAAGCCTTCCATTGGTTATTGATTTCTCGGATTCATTGATAATATTTGAAATGTTAACCAATCATTGGGTTCTTTTGGGGATTACTTTATGCAGTGCTTATATTTTAAATGCCGAAATTCCATTGTTTGCCTTAAAGGTTAAAAAGTTTACGGTAAAGGATAATGTTTTGCAAATTGTATTTTTATTGATTTCTCTGGTTTTGGTGGTGTTGTTACAGTACATGGCCATTCCGTTAATTATTATTATTTATGTGTTGCTTTCAATAGTGAATAATATCTTTTTGAAAAAGTAGTTTTATTGGAATGGCAAGAAAAACGACTACCCGAAGAACTTCTAACTCCCGTAGATCGAAACCTCAGAGGTCGATTTTAGCGAGCGGACTTCGTTTTATTATTTACTCTTTTTTAGTACTGCTTTTTTTCGCAACAGTTTATCATTATCGTGATGGATTGGCTTATTATCTTGGCTTTAAATCAAATAAAGTTCTGGAAGAGGATGCGGTAGAAAAACATCTTTCTGATGTTAGAAATGTTCAGGTTCTGGAAAATCACAAAGGAAAAGTAATCGGTATTGATGTTTCTGAATTTCAGGGAACCGTGCATTGGAGTGATGTTGAGGTTTTGGAAGAAAAATATCCGGTTCAGTTTGTTTTTATCCGGGCTACAGCAGGAAATAATAAAGTAGACCGACAATTTATGCACAATTGGTTAGGTGCGAAAAAACATAAAATTATTCGAGGGGCTTATCACTATTACCGTCCCAATGAAAATTCGATAGAACAGGCAGATTTGTTTATTAAAACAGTAAAATTACAAAAAGGGGATCTGCCTCCGGTTTTAGATATCGAAAGATTACCTAAAAATCAGTCATTAGACAGTTTGAAGAAAGGATTAAAACGTTGGTTGAATAAGGTTGAAGCGCATTACCAAGTGCGTCCGATTATTTATACCGGAGAGCGTTATTATGGTGATTTCCTGAAAGAAGAATTTGGAGAATATTTATTCTGGATTGCGAACTATAATTTCTATAGAGAGAAAATTGAAGACGATTGGTTATTTTGGCAATTTACCGAAAAAGCATCTTTGCCAGGAATTAAACACACTGTAGATGTAAATATCTATAACGGTGATTTAGAGCAATTACAGTTTATAACAGTGGAGTAAGAGTTCAGTCTTAGTGGTGGTTTATTTCAATAAAACTAAAACGATCATTATTAATAGCGGCAATAAAAGTAAAACGGAGTAAGGATTGGCGAAGTTTATGGTGTAGCCCATCCATTGAATTCTTTTTGGAGGGAGTAATCGTTTGTCTTTTGGGTTGTAGTAAAAACAGCCCAAATACCAATTGCTTGGGTCTTTATGCCAATTGTCGTAATCTTCCTGAGTTGGTTTCGGTTCTTCTGATTTCATGCTAATTGTAAAATTTAAAAAAAAATGGTAAAAAGTGATTTACATTTCGCTTTTTACCATTCACATATAACTTCTTAAAATTCAAGTTTCTTTTTACGAAGTTCAAAATTTTGTCCCAGATAAACACGACGAACCATTTCGTCTTCCACTAATTCTTCCGGAATTCCGGCTTTTAAAATTCCACCTTCAAACATTAAGTATGTTTTATCGGTGATGGCTAAAGTTTCCTGAACGTTGTGGTCGGTAATTAAAATTCCGATGTTTTTATTTTTCAACTGTGCTACAATTCTCTGAATGTCTTCAACCGCAACCGGGTCAACTCCTGCAAAAGGTTCATCCAGTAAAATGAATTTTGGATCGGTTGCCAGAGCACGTGCAATCTCAGTACGACGACGTTCTCCTCCTGAAAGTAAATCTCCACGGTTGGTACGAATGTGTTCTAAGCTGAATTCTTCAATTAAACTTTCCATTTTGGCGATCTGCGCTTCTTTCGATAGCTTAGTCAATTGTAAAACACTTAGAATATTGTCTTCAATGCTTAATTTTCTAAAAACAGAAGCTTCCTGTGCTAAATAGCCAATTCCTTGTTGAGCACGTTTGTACATAGGATAATCGGTAATATTCAGATCGTCCAGATAAATGTTCCCTGAATTAGGTTTAACCAATCCTACAATCATGTAAAACGAAGTCGTTTTTCCGGCACCGTTAGGTCCCAAAAGACCTACAATTTCTCCTTGATTAACTTCAACGGAAATTCCTTTTACAACACTGCGTCCTTTATAGGTTTTTATTAAATTATCGGCTCTTAATTTCATTTTTTTTAATTAGATAATTTGGAAATTAGATAATTAGATAATTAAAACTAACTCAATTCAATTTATAAATTTGATGAGACAAATTAAAAGTAAAATAATCAATCAGATAAATGAATTAACAAATTATTGCATTTTCAAAAGGATCTAATTGAATAGGTGCAAAATAAATAATTAGAGCATTTGAAAAAATTATCACATTATCAAATTGCCACATTTTCTAATTATCTTTTTCTTCTAAAGCTTCCCAAAATTCGTATGCTCTTCTCAAATGTGGAATTACGATGGTTCCGCCAACTAAAGTTGCGATCCCCATAGCTTCCATCATTTCTTCTTTCGTAACGCCTTCTTTATGGCTGGTTTCAAGATGGTATTTTACACAATCATCACAACGCAAAACGGCTGAGGCTACTAATCCTAAAAGCTCTTTTGTTTTAACATCAAGAGCTCCGGGCGCATAAGCATTTGTATCAAGATTGAAAATCCTTTTTACAATTTTATTATTGTCAGCCAGCAATTTTTCGTTCATTTTAGAACGGTAATCATTAAATTCTTTTATGATATCAGACATTTTCTTTCATTTTATTTCGATAAACAATCTTAGAAATCAGGATGCTCACTTCGTAGATAAGCAACATTGGTATCGCTACTATAGTTTGACTCACTACGTCAGGAGGTGTTACAATCGCCGCGATAATCAAGATGATAATGACTGCGTATTTCCAGTACTTTCTTAAGAATTCAGGGGTTACTAATCCTAATTTGGTTAAAAAGTAAATGGCAATTGGCAGTTCAAAAAAGATAGCGCTTCCCAGTATACTTGTTTTCACCATTCCCATATAAGAGTCTAATGTGAATTGATTTTTTACAACATCACTCACAGAAAAAGTGGCAACGAAATTTACTGACATTGGGATCACGACGAAATATCCAAACAGTACCCCTAAAAAGAAAAGTAAAGAGGAGGTGAAAATAAATACTTTGGCATTTTTTCGCTCTTTTTCATATAAAGCGGGACTGATAAACTTCCAGATTTCCCATAAAATATAAGGGAAACTCAAAATAAAACCGGCTAAAAGACACATCCATACAAAGATATTTACCTGACCTTCCATTTCTGTATTTTGGATAATGAAATTCAGCTGTGTGATACAGATGCTGTCGGCAAAGCCTAGTTGGTGTGATAAATCACAGAACCAAACATAAGTAAAAAAAGTAGGTCGGGTTGGACCAAGAATGATTTTATCAAATAAATAGTCACTTATAAAATAGGTCACAAATGCCATTATCATAGTGGCAATTGTACTTCTAACCAATAACCATCTTAATTCTTCAAGATGATCCAGAAATGACATCTCGCCAAGGTTTTTTTTTGCCATTATACGATTCCTTCTTTTAAAATGTCATGTAAATGTAGTACACCTTTGTACTCTCCATTGTCAGCAACAATAAGCTGTGTTATCGAAAAATCTTCTAAGATATTCAAAGCGTCAACCGCCATTGTTTCAGAAGACACTACTTTAGGATTTTTAGACATAATATCTTTTGCAGTTAAATCAGCGATAGTATCTACGTCATTTAGCATTCTTCGGATGTCTCCGTCAGTAATGATTCCGATAATTTTATCATTTTCGATTACCGCAGTTACACCCAGTCTTTTTTCAGAGATCTCAAAAATCGCTTTTTTGATTGAGGTATCAGGAGTAACCATTGGTTTTAACGAATGCTCAATCATGTCTTTAACACGAAGTAATAGTTTTTTTCCTAAAGCTCCGCCAGGATGATAAACCGCAAAATCTTCAGGTTTAAAATCGCGCATTTCCATCAAACAAACTGCTAAGGCATCTCCCATAACAAGTTGAGCAGTGGTACTGCTGGTTGGTGCCAGATTGATTGGGCAGGCTTCTGTTTCTACAGTTGTGTCTAATACATAGTCAGAGCCTTTAGCTAAAAATGAAGTTACATTTCCTGTCATTCCAATCAGGATGTTTCCGAAACGTTTTAACAGAGGAACCAGCACTTTTATTTCAGGACTGTTTCCGCTTTTTGAAATACAGATTACGATGTCTTCATTTTGAAGCATTCCCAGATCACCATGAATGGCTTCTGAGGCATGTAGGAACATAGAAGGTGTGCCGGTTGAGTTAAAAGTAGCGACCATTTTTTGAGCAATAATGGCGCTTTTTCCGATGCCTGTAACGATCAATCGGCCTTTAGTTTCGTAAATGCGTTGGACAGCTTCGTAGAAATTTTCGTCCAGAAAATCAATTAGCTTTGTAATTGCTTCACTTTCAGATAGTATGGTTTTTTTGGCGATCGCCAATATATTTTCTTTTGTGATCAAAACAGAATATTTAAAATTTGTATGTATAAAAGAAAGTTGTATCTTTATGTGTTGCAAATTTATACAAAATATCCATTAATATAAAGAATGAATTCAAACGAAATTGAAATACACAAGGAATTAAAGAAGTATTTCGGCTTTAGCCAATTTAAGGGCTTGCAGGAGCAAGTCATTACGAGTATTTTAGAGAAGAAGAATACTTTTGTAATTATGCCAACTGGCGGTGGAAAGTCTCTTTGTTATCAATTACCCGCTTTAATTCAGGATGGAACGGCCATAGTTGTTTCTCCTTTGATTGCTTTGATGAAAAATCAGGTTGATGCTATTCGAAGCCTTTCGTCAGAAAACGGAATTGCCCATGTGTTAAATTCCTCTCTCACCAAAACAGAAATTGCCCAGGTTAAAAAAGACATTACTTCAGGTTTGACTAAACTTTTGTATGTAGCGCCTGAATCGTTGACAAAAGAAGAGTATGTGGCTTTTTTACAAAGCGTATCCATTTCCTTTGTAGCGATTGATGAAGCGCACTGTATTTCAGAGTGGGGTCATGATTTCAGGCCGGAATACCGTAATCTGAAAAATATAATCAAACAATTAGGAAAAGTACCCATTATTGGACTTACCGCCACTGCAACCCCAAAAGTTCAGGAGGATATATTGAAAAATCTTGAAATGGCCGATGCAAATACTTTCAAAGCGTCGTTCAACAGACCGAACTTGTACTACGAAGTTCGAACAAAAACAAAAAATATAGAGTCGGATATTATTCGATTTATTAAACAACATAAAGGCAAATCCGGAATTATTTACTGCCTAAGCCGTAAAAAAGTAGAGTCTATTGCCGAAGTTTTACAAGTTAACGGGATCAGTGCTGTGCCGTATCATGCAGGTTTAGATGCTAAAACCCGTGCCAAACATCAGGATATGTTTCTGATGGAAGATGTTGATGTGGTTGTGGCAACTATTGCATTCGGAATGGGGATTGACAAACCGGACGTTCGGTTTGTAATTCATCATGATATTCCAAAATCACTGGAGAGTTATTATCAGGAAACAGGTCGTGCTGGTCGTGACGGAGGAGAGGGACATTGTCTGGCGTACTATTCCTATAAAGATGTGGAGAAGTTGGAGAAATTCATGTCCGGGAAGCCAGTAGCAGAACAAGAGATTGGATTTGCTCTTTTGCAGGAAGTAGTAGCGTATGCCGAAACTTCAATGTCACGCAGAAAGTTTCTATTGCATTATTTTGGTGAAGAATTCGACAGCGAGACCGGAGAAGGCGCAGATATGGACGACAACGTTCGTAATCCTAAAACAAGAATTGAAGCCAAAGAGCAGGTTGTTAAATTGTTGGAAATTGTTCGGGATACCAAGCATATTTATAAGTCAAAAGAAATTGTGTTTACCTTAATTGGCCGTGTAAATGCTGTAATTAAAGCACACAAAACAGATGCCCAATCGTTTTTTGGGTCGGGTTCTGACCACGATGAGAAATATTGGATGGCCTTGCTTCGACAAGTTTTGGTAGCAGGTTATCTGTCAAAAGATATTGAAACTTATGGTGTAGTGAAAATCACAAAAGAAGGTTTGAACTTCATTAAAAAACCGGTTTCATTTATGATGTCTGAAGATCATGAATACAGTGAATCTGAAGATGAAGCAATTGTAACTGCAGGAAAATCGTCAGGAACAGCCGATGAAGTCTTAATGGGCATGCTGCGCGAATTGCGTAAAAAAGTAGCTAAGAAATTAGGAGTTCCTCCGTTTGTTGTTTTTCAGGACCCTTCACTTGAAGATATGGCTCTGAAATACCCAATCACTTTAACGGAGCTATTTAATATTCATGGTGTAGGTGAGGGGAAAGCTAAAAAATATGGTGGTGATTTCGTTTCTTTAATCAGCAGATATGTTGAGGATAATGATATCATTCGCCCGGATGATTTAGTAGTCAAATCTACAGGAGTCAACTCCGCTAATAAATTATATATCATTCAAAACATCGACAGAAAATTGCCGCTAAGTGATATCGCTTCTGCAAAAGGACTTTCGATGGACGCTTTGATCAAAGAAATGGAACAAATCGTTTATTCGGGTACCAAGCTAAATATCAAATACTGGGTTGATGACATGCTGGATGACGATCAGCAGGAAGAAATTCACGATTATTTCATGGAATCGGAATCGGATAAAATCGAGGATGCTCTTAAAGAATTCGATGGTGACTATGATATTGATGAGTTGCGTTTGATGAGAATTAAGTTTATTAGTGAGGTTGCAAACTAGGTTGTTTTATGAAGTTTTTAAAAGCTATTTTTATTTTTGTCGTATTGATATCTACCAAATCGTTTGCAACTGCTCAGGTTTCAGATTGTTTGATTATTGATAAAGATACATTGCGAATTCAGTCAAATCCATTAGAAGAATATTTCAAGATACATCCTATTCCTGAAAATTTAATAACTACCGTCTCTAGTGCAAATTGGAGAGGTTATATCGCCTATTTTAAGTTTTTGGAAGGAAAACTGGTTGTTGAAAATATATATAAGGAGGATTACAAGAAGAATAGTAAAGGCGAAAGCGATTTTTTCTTGACTTCTATTTATAAAGCTATTTTTGGTGAAAACAAAAATTTTGAATGTAACTTTTATTCTGGTCTTCTAATTTGTCCTTCAGGAAAAATGTTGCAGTATGTTCATATGGGATATAGTTCTATATTTGAAAATTATACTTTGATAGAACTAAAAGATGGAGTAAACGTAAAATCTAAAAAATTAACCGCCGAAGAATTTGTGGATTTTAAAAAGAAATATTTTAAATATTATAAAAAGACTGACGAATACAAACAAAAAGCAAAAGAATTTAAAGAAATCACGGTTGAAAGTGATAAGGTTTTAAACAAATTGACACTTGAAAACTCAAATAGTAATAATAAAGAAAATAAATATTTAAAGCAAAAAGAAGCTGATTACAAAGCCGATAAGAAAGTGGAATCTTTTATGTTTATTTTTTCAAACGATTATATGAAAACAATTGAAATCCCTCTAAACTAATTATATGAAAAAAACATCATTTTTATTTACATCACTTGGTCTTCTGCTATTGGCGATGTTAATTTTTAGTTTTTCGACAGAAAGTAAAGAACAAGATTCTAGATTAATTGGAGTCTGGAAAGGTTTTGAAGTTGAAAAACAGATTGAAGGCATAGAAAAGCACTGGATACAACAAAGATTTGAAAACGGTACCTATGTGATTATGTTTACTACAAAAGAGGATTGCCAAATAGAAACTTTTACTGAAAAAGGGAAATGGTGGACAGAAAAAGGAAAATTTTATGAATTGTCTTCGAGTGCAAAAAATCCAGAAGTGTATAGTTATGAAATAAAGAATGATGAAGTAGTAGAATTTAAAAGCATAAAACTTTCAGGAGAGAAAAAGGATACCTATATATTTAGCGATTATAAAATTAATTTCTAATTGCTGTAAAATAAAAAAAAACTCAAGATATAAATTCCAAATTCCAAGCTGGTTAAGCAATTGGAATTTGGAATTTATTTTTATTGGAATTTCATCCCAAAAATTAGAATTTTATCCTTCAAATACTTCCCCCCGATGCGGCTTCAAAGCATCTCTTACGGGAATCATATTTTCATCGGTAACGACCATAAAAGCGATCGCATGCATATCGTTTATTATTGAAAACCCCGTAATGTTCAACGGAAGTTTTTCGATGGCGATATATTCTTTTAAGTGAATTTCATGATGTTCAGCTGTTTTAGCAGAAGCCGGCCCACGGAAATCCCAAATTAGTTTTATTTTTCTGGACATTATTTATAGGTGCAAAGTTTCAAAGAGGCAAAGGTACAAAGGTTAGTTTGAAAATTCACTTTGAAATTGTCTTATTGTCCGTTCGAGCGAAGTCGAGACCCCTTATCAGTCCAAGCGGAGTCGAGACCCCTTGTCAGTTCGAGCGAAGTCGAGACCCCTTGTCCGTTCGAGCGGAGACGAGAACCTTTGTCGGTTCGAGCGAAGACGAGAACCCTTGTCAGTTCGAGCGAAGTCGAGAACCTTTGTCGGTCCAAGCGAAGTCGAGACCCTTTGTCAGTTCGAGCGAAGTCGAGAACCTTTGTCGGTCCAAGCGAAGTCAAGACCCCTTGTCCGTTCGAGCGAAGTCGAGAACCTTTGCTACATTTTGACTTCACTCAATGTAAAAGAACGTTATCATCCTAGTTCAGATAAAATTTTCAATTGATGTATTTTCATTTCAAAATAGTACTTTTGCATGTTCTTTTCATAGAAAGAAAAGCTAATTTGAATAAATAAAATACAATGCCAAGAGAACTTTTACTTCAGGTAACACCGGAAATAGCAGCAAACGAATTGTTGTTGAAAGACCATTTGTCTAAACAAATAAAAGTTTCTCCCAAAGAAATTCAACACGTTTCGATTTTGAAACGATCTATTGATGCGCGTCAAAAAGCGATCAAAATCAATTTAAAAGTTATTATCTATTTGCAGGGCGAACCTTTTCAGGAAACTAAAATAGAATTGCCTGTATATAAGGATGTTTCGTCTGCACAGGAAGTAATTGTAGTTGGAGCAGGTCCGGCAGGGCTTTTTGCGGCACTTCAATTAATAGAGTTAGGTTTAAAACCAATTGTACTGGAGCGCGGAAAGGATGTACGTGGACGTCGTCGTGATTTAAAAGCAATAAATCGTGAACATATCGTTAACGAAGATTCTAATTATTGTTTTGGTGAAGGTGGAGCAGGAACCTATTCAGATGGGAAATTATACACACGTTCTAAAAAGCGTGGAGATGTAACCCGAATCTTAGAATTGCTTGTTGCTTTTGGAGCTTCTGAAGACATTTTGATAGAAGCGCATCCACACATCGGAACCAATAAATTGCCAAAAATTATTGAAGATATTCGAAATAAAATCATAGAGTTTGGTGGTCAGGTTTTATTTGATACACGCGTTACTGATATTTTGGTAAAGAATAATGAAGTTGAAGGTGTCGTTACTCAAAACGGCGACAAGATTTTGGCCAATAAATTAATCCTGGCGACAGGACATTCGGCACGTGATATTTTTGAGTTATTAGACAAAAAGAAAATTTTTATAGAAGCAAAACCATTTGCTTTAGGAGTTCGTGCAGAACATTCACAGCAATTAATTGACAGTATTCAGTACAGTTGTGATTATCGAGGAGAGCATCTGCCTCCGGCACCATACTCTATTGTAAAACAGGTCAACGGTCGCGGAATGTACTCGTTTTGCATGTGCCCGGGTGGTGTAATTGCACCTTGTGCAACGAGCCCGGGTGAGGTGGTTACTAATGGTTGGTCACCTTCGAAACGAGATCAGGTTACGGCAAATTCAGGAATTGTAATCGAATTAAAGTTGGAAGATTTTAAGCCTTTTGCAAAGTTTGGAGCTTTGGCCGGAATGGAATTTCAAAAAAGTATCGAACAAAAAGCATGGCATTTGGCAGGGCAGACTCAAAAGGTTCCTGCTCAGCGAATGATCGACTTTACACAGAATAAAGTTTCAGCTGATATTTCGAAAACTTCTTACGTTCCCGGAACAACATCGGTTGAGATGGGGCAGGTTTTTCCGGGATTTTTGTCGCAAATTTTACGTGAAGGCTTTAAAGAATTTGGAAAATCAATGCGCGGTTATTTAACCAATGAAGCAATTTTGCATGCTCCGGAAAGCCGCACGTCATCACCAGTTCGAATCCCTAGAGATCCTATGACTTATGAGCATTTGCAAATTAAAGGCTTGTACCCGTGTGGAGAAGGTGCCGGATATGCCGGAGGTATTATTTCTGCAGCCATTGATGGAGAAAAATGCGCTTTAATGATTGCTGAGGCTTTAAAATAGAATGTTTTTTATGTGTTTTAACACGTTCGGTATAATTAGCAAAAAAATGATTTAACACATAGTCCCGAAGCATCGGGATATGTGTAAAAAGAGAACTAAAAAAGAAATACATTTCTTTCACAGAGAAGGCTATGCCTATTTAAATAAAGTGAAACGCCTTTTTTATAGATATAGTGTTTATGTTTCTATGTGTTAAAATTAATTCACCCAAGGGGTTAAAAGTAGTATGTTTGTAAAACCTGTTTTTAACTTTATACTATAGTATTTTTTATGAAAAACTTCTTTTCTAACTTCTTTGGAAGAAATAACAATCCGGAATCAATCGTTTCTTTTGATGTTCTGGATTCTATCTATACTTATCTGCAAAATGAGTCAAGTCGAGTGGATTTTAAAATGAAAGGAATTCACGACACAGTTTCTGCAACGATGTATTCTTTTCCGGATTCATTTGATCATGAAGAAGGCAGGGCTGAAATAAAAAAGAGCGGATTTAAAAATTCACATGAAGTTTTAAACGAATTGTATAAAAAGGTGAATATTGCTCCACTTTCTGATGATGAAATGCTGGAGGAACCTGTTTGCAATTATCTTCATATTGAGTTTTACTCGGAGCCTTCATTAGAGATGAAAAAACATTTGAAGCACGTTTTGCAAAATTTTATTATCTTCTTTTGTTGTACCAATAGTATGGAGACGAATGATTTTAGGCTGCTGTATTCAAACAGTTATTTTTATGACTATACTAAAGGATTTTTGGAAGCCGAACCAATTGATATCGAAGCGCCAAAGAATCAACTTCAGGAAATAGGTTTTAATGATTTCAAAACAGTACTTCAGGGAATTTGCGAATACATGGGCATCGAGTTGGCACCAACAGTTATTCGTCCTTCTGCCGAAAGTTTAATGCCGGATGAGGTTTCAGTCGGGCATTTTAGAGAGTTTTTGCAATTGCTTTCTCGAGGAGATATGGAAGAAGAGTTATTGAAAGATCAGTCTCAGACGCTTTTTGATAACTTTGGATTGGAGGAAGAGGATGAAGAATATGATTACGAATTCGACTTTTTTGAAGGAATAAATTCCTGGCACAGCGACTGGAAATTTGATCCGGAAGATGCTGAATATTTCATCTCAGAAATGATTGGTGAAGATTTTACTTTTGAATATCCTGAAGAAACGTACAGTCATGATTTGTTTCCGTATATTCAAGAGGAATTGGCAAAACAAGATTTAGAATTAATGAGTTACGATACGCAAGGTGATAGTTATTTGTTTTTTGTAGCTAACAAAAAGGATGTAACCCGACTATTAGAATTGTCCGAAATAACCGAAATGGGAATTGACAGGTTGATTTAAGAGGAATCTTTAGGGGTTTGCGTTAAAAAAAATGCTACGAATTCACGAATTTTATTTTAAATGATTCGTGAATTCGTGGCAAAAAAATTAAGGAATCAGAATAATTTTTCCGGTGCTTTTTCGGCTTTCGAGATAATCGTGGGCTAGTTTTCCTTCTGATAATTTGAAAGAAGTTGGTTCGGAAAGTTTGATTTTTCCGTCAGAAATCCAGTGGAACAATTGCATTGCTCTTTTGATTCTTTCTTCTTTGGAATTTAAATAGCTCCATAAATCTCCCCCGGTTAAAGTTTTAGAACCGTCCATTAACATTCTCGGGTCTACCGGTTCCGGATCACCGCCTGCCATTCCGAAGAAAACAACTTGTCCACATTCTTTCGTAACTTCAAAACTCTCAGTTAAAGTGCTTCCGATACTGTCATAAACAACATCGACGCCTTTTGGAGTCATTTCGAAGACTTGCGATTTCCAGTTTTCGTTGTAAAGGAAAACACGATCAGCACCTTGTTCAAATGCTACTTTTGCTTTTTCTGAAGATGAAGTCAAGCCAATTACTTTTGCGCCTAAAAGTTTGCTGATTTGTGTTAGAATTTGTCCAACTCCCCCGGCTACAGCGTGAATCAATACTGTTTCATCTTTTACGGTTTTGTGACTGTCGGTCGCTAAGTAATGCGCTGTTAAACCTTGTAGTAAAACAGCTGCTGCAGTTTCAAAAGAAATCGTATCGGGTAAAGGTAAAACGTGGTTGATGTTTACCGCGACTAATTCTGCATTTGCAAAAGGAACATCGGCGAAAGCTACGCGATCACCAACTTTGTATTCGGGATGATTGTTAGGGTCTGTTACAATTCCGGCACCTTCGTAACCGGCAATAAAAGGAGGGGTTCCTTTTAAATGATAGTTCCCTTTTCGTCTGTAAACATCGGCAAAGTTTAATCCGATGGCTTTCATTTCGACTAAAATCTCATCGTTTTTTAATTGTGGATTCGGAATTTCAATGTATTCCAAAACATCAGAATTTCCGAAAGAAGAAAAGGTAAGTGCTTTCATTTTTACATTATTTTGAGAATACAAATTACGGTAAAATTAGTTTGCAGTTTTAAAAGAGTTCTTAAAGATGTGTTTTGGGGAGAAAAGGTAATAAAAAAACCGTCCACGAGAGTGAACGGCAACTTGTATTAACCTTTATAAACAAGTATTATTTCTTTTTGAGTTTGTCTTTAAAAACCTTTTCAAATTTTTCTATTTTGGGCTGAATGACCATTTTGCAATAGGGTTGGTTCTTATTGTTAGCATAATAATTTTGATGATAATCCTCAGCTTTGTAAAAAACTTTAAAGGGTTCTATTTTTGTTACAATAGGGCTGCTGTAGACTTTTGCTTTGTTCAGTTCGGTAATAATACTTTCTGCGGCCTTTTTTTGTTCGTCATTTTTGTAAAAAATAACAGATCGATATTGCGTACCAACATCTGCCCCTTGTCTGTTTAAGGTTGTTGGATCGTGAACGGTAAAGAAAACTTTGAAAATTTCATTGATATCCGTAACGCTTTTATCGTAAGTAATCTGGACTACTTCGGCATGCCCCGTTGTTCCTGTGCAAACCTCTTCATAGGTTGGATTAGCGACTTTTCCTCCTGAAAAACCGGAGACTACAGATTTTACCCCTGCCAGATTTTCATAAACGGCTTCAACGCACCAATAACAGCCACCTCCAAGTGTAATTGTTTCCAGATTTGAGGAGCTTTTTGTTTTGCTGTTTTGTGCAAATCCATTTATGGACAATGCAAATAGACTAATTAAGAATAAGTTCTTCATTTTTAGTTTTATTTAGTATCGGGAATAAAGTCAAGTGCAATCGAATTCATGCAGTAGCGTTTTCCGGTTGGTGGAGGTCCGTCATCAAATAAATGACCTAAGTGTCCGCCACAACGTTCGCATAGTGCTTCAATTCTTTCCATACCAAGGGAGTTGTCATTTTTGTAAACAACACTTTTTTTGTTGTCTTGTTCGAAGAAACTAGGCCATCCGCAGCTGCTGGCAAATTTAGCTCCCGAGCGAAAAAGTTTATTGCCGCAGGAAGCGCAATAATAAGTTCCTTTTTCATCTGTTTTCCAGTATTTTCCGGTGAAAGGTCTTTCGGTGTCCGCTTCGCGCATTACAGCATAAACATCTTCAGGGAGTACTTTTTTCCATTCGGCATTGCTGACGTTGAGTTTAGTTGTGTCGGTATTGGAATAATAAGGATTTCCGGGCTTGCTGATTTTGTTTTCCATGGCCGTCGTTGTTGTATTTTGTTTTTTTGCATTTTGCCCGCATGCTTGTAGTATAAAGAGCGGAATTAAAAAGCAAAGGCTGAGAAATTGAGTTTTTGTTTTCATTGTTAGGAATGCTTTAATTCTGTATTTCAAAGATACGGCTAGATTTCGCCTGGAAATGTCGCGTAGTTTACAATTCAGATTTTTTTAAGTATGTTTTAACTTTTATTATTTACGTAAAACAAAGGAATTCAGTTTTAAGGCTTGTATTTAAAGAGTTTTGAAGATTAATTGGTTTGTATTTTGTTGATAGCTAGTTTTTTGTGTGATTCTAAGCTCGTTAAACTTTTCACAATCTCTTTCAGGATTTTCAAGCCATTTCTTTTTTCGTATTTTTGTTTGATCAATAAGCCCTATGATAGAAGAAAAAGTAATACTAGTAAACCAACAGGATGAACAAATTGGCTTAATGCCAAAATTGGAAGCACATGAAAAAGCGATGTTGCATCGTGCTTTTTCGGTTTTTGTCTTAAATGATAAGAATGAAATAATGTTACAACAACGTGCTCATCAAAAATATCACTCACCTTTACTTTGGACAAATACATGCTGTAGTCATCAGCGTGAAGGAGAGACAAATGTCCAGGCCGGAAGCAGGAGACTTTTTGAGGAAATGGGGTTTAAGACAGATTTAAAGGAACTCTTTCACTTTATTTATAAAGCTCCTTTTGATAATGGCTTGACAGAACACGAGCTCGATCACGTTATGATTGGATATTTTAATGATGATCCGGCGATCAATACAGATGAAGTGGAGGATTGGAAATGGATGAAAATAGAAGATGTAAAAGAAGATATTCAACAACAGCCCGAAATTTATACCGTATGGTTTAAAATAATATTTGATGAATTTTATCATTATTTAGAAGACCATAAACTTTAAACTAAACCAACCACCAACCAAAATGAAAGTAACCATATCTAGAAAAGCACATTTTAATGCTGCACATCGATTGTACAGGAAAGATTGGACATTTGAAAAGAATGATGCCGTTTTTGGAAAATGCAATAACCCCAATTTTCATGGTCATAATTATGGTTTAACAGTAAGTGTTACAGGAAAAATTGACCCCGAAACCGGTTTTGTTCTGGATGTGAAAGTATTAGCGGATATCATACGTGAAGAAGTAGAGATTCCGTTCGATCACAAAAACCTGAATCTGGATGTTCCGGAATTTCAGGATTTGAATCCAACAGCGGAGCATATTGCTGTTGTGATATGGAATAAAATTAAAAAGAGAATTCAACCCGATTTTGATTTAGAAATTGTTTTGAATGAAACCGACCGCAATTTTGTAACTTATAAAGGAGAAGAATAAATGTCATTAAAAATAGGAGATATAGTTCCGAATTTTACTGCTAAAGATAATCATGGAGAAGTTTTCGAAAGCCAAAGTGTTTTGGGACGAAAGCCGCTCGTGATTTATTTTTACCCAAAAGACAATACACCGGGATGTACGACAGAAGCTTGTAGTTTTAGAGATCAATACGAAGATTTCAAGGACTTGGGCGCTGAAGTTATTGGTATAAGCAGTGATACTGTAAAGTCGCATCATAAATTTGCCAACAAACATCAATTGCCTTTTATACTATTGTCTGATCAGGATAAAAAATTACGACATCTTTTTGGGGTGCGTAACACACTATTTGGCCTTTTGCCGGGAAGAGTTACTTATATTATCGATAAGAATGGAGTAGTTATTCTGATTTTTGATAGTATGAATGCGGCAAAACATATTCAGAAAGCAATGGAAACGATTAAAGAGCTAGTATTGTAGAGTAGAAAAGGTACTCGTTTCAAGCTGAGATAAATGCATTTCTTTTAAATGGAAATGCTTCAATTTTAGAAATTTACATTTCATAGCGCGTAATAAAAAGATTATATGTACTTTTGCAGTCGCAAATTTAAATTAAAATAAAAATGGCAAACGTTAAAAACTTAAAGAAAGACATCAATTTCGTATTAGGAGATATTATTGAGGCAATTTACTTATTTGAAATGTCAACAACAGGAAATCCTACTCCTGAAACGAACGCTTTGGTTGATCAGGCTATCGCTGCATTTGATACTTTGATCACAAAAGTAAACGCTAAGAATGTTGAAAACAAAAAAGCGCACTTCAAGCAAATCAATATCGAATTGGAAGAAACTGCTAATCAATTGATTGCTAAAATCAACGAATTGTAAGCAAAAAAAAGCATAAAAAAGTGCAGATTTATTTTGGAAAAACGAAAAACCGACTTATATTTGCACCCGTAATGAGACGCCAGCGTAGCTCAGTTGGCTAGAGCAGCTGATTTGTAATCAGCAGGTCGTGGGTTCGAGTCCCTCCGCCGGCTCAACGTGAAACCATCACTTTTTAGTGGTGGTTTTTTTTTGCTCTTAAGTGAAATTAATAGAGATTCGAGTTTTTGTGAAATGAATCTGCATATGGTTTTTTGACCGCAAAGAGCGCAAGGTTTTACGCAAAGTACGCCGGTGTAGTATTGGAAGCGTCTATAAGAAATCTGTGCGAAACTCGCTGGGAATTAAACGAAATACCCTGGAAGCTGTCTTTTTTGTATCTGACCTATTTTTGATGGAGGTGTTTGTAATGCTATTTTTCTTATGTTTGTTACTTAACCAAAAAACATATTAATAATGGAAGAAACATCAGTTTTTGAAAAATTTGAATTGCAGCTTGACCAAACTGCTAAAGACTTTTTAAAGGAAACCGCCAAATGGGCTTATTTCCTGTCTATTTTAGGATTCGTAGGAATTGGGTTGATGGTTTTAATTGCCGTTTTTGCAGGAACTATTTTTTCGGCTATGGGAAATAGCATGTCGGGAATGGGAGGTCTTGGAGGCTCTTTTGGAGCGTTAATGGGATTTGTCTATGTTTTTATTGCGGCGATCTATTTCTTTCCGGTTTATTATTTGTACAAGTTTGCTGTAAATACAAAGAGAGCTTTTAGAGAGAATGATTCAGAGTTGTTGACCAGTTCTCTGGGGTATCTTAAATCACACTATAAATTCATCGGTATTTTCATGCTGGCTATTCTTGCTTTATACGGACTTGTATTTGTATTTGGAATTTTGGGTGCTCTGCTTGGAAGATAGGGGGGGAGATGAAATTTGATATAAAAAAAATGTCCTGAATAGTCAGGACATTTTTTGTTGGATTTTATTTTTGTTGCTCTTTCTTGATGTCGGAAACGTATTTTGTTAGTTTTTTACCGTATAATGAATTGGCTACTTTTGGCGTCATTGATTTCTGAATCGTGTCCAAAAACTTAACATTGATATCGTAAATCTCAGCTAAAGCAATGTAAGGAGCGATTTCGTGATCTTTGTTGTTTAGGGCAAAGTTAGTAGCGTATAAATACTTTCTTTTGATGTTAGATTCCTGTTTGGTGTTAATACTGTCAATGGCTTTCTGGTCTTGTCTTTTTACAGCCTTAAATCTCGATTCTACCATAGCAAGGCTTTCTTCATTAAAACGGGAATTTATCTTTTTATACTCATCGTACAATTCCTGATTTTTAGATCCGGTAATTTTTGCACCATAAATAAAATTATCGAGGTTCGTGTCGATGTTGATGTTCCCAGGTTCTGCGAAAAACATAACATTGTTGTCTAGTGAATTGGTTACTCCGCGATCCAGGAATAAATATAACATTTCAGGAGATTCCAGTTTTATGTTTGTTTCAAATGCAGAATTTCCGTCTATTTTAATGCTGTCAATAGCAACAAGTGATGTGTCAACGATTCTTTGAATATATAAAGTTCCGTTTTTTAATCCTTTTATGTTTCCTGTAAGGTGCAAACCGTCAGTTGATTCTTTTTTGCTGCAGGATGCCAATAGGGCAAGAGTAACAAAAGCAATAATTGATTTTTTCATTGGTTTTTTAGATTTTGCTGCAAAATAAAGAAAATAGTTTGAATGTACTGTGGTGGCATTCAAATTTTGCCAAAAAATAAATCCCAATCTATTTCTAAATTGGGATTTGATCTTTTTAGGAATAAAGAGTATTACATGGAGAGATTAAATGTAGTTCCGTTTTCGTTTGTGTAAGTGAATTTTTTGTCGCAATCATTATTGCCATAATCAACCACTCCGTTTAGTAAGTTGCCCTGAATTTTTAGTTTTCCTTTGGAAATAAAATCGCAAGTATATTTTTTAATTAATGATTCCTGAACGGTTAAGGTTAATACGGCTCCGTTTGAGCTGGTGATGGTGTGGTTTCCTTCAGTCATTTCATATGTATTGTCTTCCAGAACGTAAGGAGTATCGACACCTGCAGTTTGTTTTACAGTCCAGTTTCCTGAGTTAAGATAAACTCTGCCTTCTAAATCAGTGAACTTTCCGTTGGTCACTTTTCGGCTCCATTGTGGTACAGTTGCCACAGTTGTTGTGTTGGTGTATTCTATTGTTCCTTCCAGTTTTATGCCGTTAAAAGAATAGTCGATTCTTTCGATGGTTATTTTACTTCCGGTAGTAATTATCGGTCCTGAAAGCGTGATTTTTAATTTCCCTTTTCTGTTGATCAGATTGTCAGTGCATCCGGTTCCGTAATCAACTGTGAAAACTTTCGGATAAGAGGTTGGGCTTTGTTGTGTAATTGTAATTGCGCCACAGATTCCCGGTGTTGTCTCGTTTGATTTTGCTGAGGAAGTGTTTTTTGTTGTAACGATTAACCCGGTTTTGATGTCCATATCGTTAATGGCATCGATGGTAAGAGAAGCTCCAACTGACGTGACATCAGATTCAGGTTGTTTTTTTGTGTCATCATTGCCAGAGCAGGAAAATTGTGTTAGTGCTGTTGTACAAATGGTTAGGAGTAAAAACACTGTTTTTTTCATAGTAGTTTTTGTTTTTTGATTAGATTAAAAGGCGATCAAATGTAACGAAAAAAATGAAATACAATAAAAAAATCCGCTTGGATTCAGTGGGGCTTAATTGAAGCTTGTTTTTCTAAAAATAAAAAGCCCCGCAAGTTTACTTGCAGGGCCTAAATTCTAATTTTGAAAACTTCTCTTGCTAAAAGTTTTATTTAATCATTTCAAAACTTCTTTTTACGAAAGCGGTTAAAGCTTCTCCTTTTAATAAGTTTTGTGACAATTTTGCTAAGTCTAAAGCTTGTTTTACCAAGTGTTCCTGATGTGTTTTGTCTTCTGTGTTCAGGATGCTTGACGCTAAGTCTGAATTGGTATTTACAATCAAATTGTACATTTCCGGCATATTGCCCATTCCGAACATTCCGCCACCACCTGACTGACTCATTTCTTTCATTCTTCGCATGAATTCAGGTTGGGTGATGATAAATGGAGCCGCCTGACTGTCCATTGCTTCCAGTTGTACAGAGTATGCTTTAGGGATGTAAGTTTCTAAAGATGTTTTTAAAGTTTCTTTTTCTTCATCTGACAATTTAGAAATGGTGTTTTCTTCTTTCTTGATTAAATTATCAATGTGATCAGAGTCTACACGTACAAAAGTTAAATCACTATTGTCACTTTCAATTTTTTGAATTAAGTGTGAGATAATAGGTGAATCTAAGAGTAATACTTCATATCCTTTTTCTTTTGCTGTTTCAATATAAGAATGCTGTGCATCTTTGTTTCCGGCATAAAGGACGATCAGTTTCCCGTCTTTGTCAGTTTGATTTTCTTTTAATTTTTCTTTTAATTCTTCCAGAGTAAAGTAGGTATCATCAACTGTTGGGTACAACACAAACGCACCGGCTTTTTCGTAGAATTTATCTTCAGAAAGCATTCCGTATTCTAAAACGATTTTAATGTCGTTCCATTTTTGTTCAAAATCAGCACGATTTTCATTGAACAAAGCTTTTAGTTTATCAGCTACTTTACGAGTGATATAGTTTGAGATCTTTTTAACAGCGCCATCAGCTTGTAATCCTGAACGGGAAACGTTTAATGGAATATCCGGAGAATCAATAACACCTTTTAACATCGTTAAAAATTCAGGTACAATTCCTTCTACATTATCTGTAACGTAAACCTGGTTTTGGTACAATTGAATTTTGTCTTTTTGAATCTGCATGTCCGAACCTAACTTAGGGAAGTACAAAATTCCGGTTAGGTTAAAAGGGTAGTCTACATTTAAGTGAATGTTGAACAACGGCTCCTCAAACTGCATTGGATATAATTCTCTGTAAAAGTTTTTGTAGTCTTCGTCAGATAATTCAGTTGGTTGTTTCGTCCATGCCGGATTTGGATTGTTGATGATGTTGTCGATTTCAACCGTTTCATTGACATAATCTTCAGGAGCATCTTCCGGTTTTGGAAGTGTTTCTGTTCTGGTTCCAAATTTAATTGGCACAGGCATAAACTTGTTGTACTTGTTCAATAATCCACTGATTTTTGAATCTTCTAAAAATTCAAGAGAATCTTCAGCAATGTGCAGGATGATTTCAGTACCACGTGAAGTTTTATCAGCAGGTTCTAAAGTAAACTCAGGGCTACCGTCACATGTCCAGTGAGCTGCAGGTTCATCTTTGTATGATTTTGTAATGATTTCTACTTTTTCTGCAACCATAAAAGCGGAATAAAAACCAAGACCAAAGTGACCAATAATTCCTGAATCTTTAGCAGAATCTTTGTATTTGTCAAGGAATTCTTCAGCTCCTGAAAAAGCAACCTGATTGATGTATTTTTCCACTTCGTCAGCAGTCATTCCAAGACCCTGATCGATAATGTGGATTTTTTTTCCTTCTTTATCTACTTTGATTTCGATAACCGGATTTCCGTATTCTACTTTAGCTTCGCCAATACTAATAAGATGTTTTAGTTTTAAAGTAGCGTCAGTTCCGTTGGAAACAAGCTCACGTAAGAAAATTTCGTGATCGCTGTATAAGAATTTTTTGATTAAGGGAAAGATGTTTTCTACCGAAACATTAATTTTACCTGTTGTCATATTTTTTTATTTTTTAGTTTAATGTGATGATTTTCATTTCTTCAAATAGAATACCAATTGTTTTTTGGGTGACAAAATGGCGCAAGTGTTAATTTTGAAAGAAAATAATTAGATTCTGAAACCCGAGATATCCCTATGAATTGTATCTTTGTGGTATAATAATTGTTAAACGTGTCAGTATTAACTCTAAAAAAAATGTACGAAATGAAGAAAATTATTTTCATTTGCATGATGGCCGCGATGTTTTTTGCGTGTAAATCAGCTTCGTCTACAACAGCTTCAAATGGAGCACCCACACTATCGACTAAACTTGACAGACCTACTCAGGTAGCTATTAAAGGAAATTGGGTTTTAACCAATGTTTCTTATCCTGGTTCTGAATATATCAAGGTAAATTCTTTTGATCTTGCAGATTCTAAATGCTTCATCGGAAGTACGTGGAATTTCATTTCAAATAACAACAAAGGGTCAATGGCTTTGACAGCAGCAAGCTGCACCGGATTTAATTCACCAATTGTTTGGAGTGTTAATAATCAGGGAATGTTTGTTCTTAAAATTTTGGATGCTGGGATAAAAGCTAAAAAGGTAAGAGATGGATACCTATTAAAAGTTGCAGGTTTGACTGATAATTCATTTCAGTTGATCGATAACATTAACGTAGGTGGACAAACAAAAGATGTAGTGTACCAATTTCAAAGAGCCAATTAAAAATAAAAATATAAAAAGATGAGAAAGATAACCGTTTTAAGTTTGAGTTGTTTGCTAGTAGTAGCAAGTTTTTTTACAAGCTGCGATTCAGTAAAAAATGCAAATAACACACAAAAAGGTGCCGGAATTGGAGTAGTTGCGGGTGGTATCATAGGTGCTGTTTTAGGAAATAACCTAGGAAAAGGTGGAAATGCTGCTTTGGGAGCTGCAATTGGAGCTGCTGTAGGTGGAGGAACTGGTGCTCTTATTGGAAACAAAATGGACAAACAAGCCCGTGAAATTGATCAGGCTTTACCAGGTGCAAACGTAGAAAGAGTAGGAGAAGGAATTCACTTAACTTTAAATGAAAATGCAGTACGTTTTGATACTAATAAATCTTCTTTGACGCCTCAGGCTAAAGCAAATTTAGATAAACTGGTACCGGTATTTAACGAGTATGGAGATACTGATATTCAAATTTTTGGATATACTGATAATACAGGAAGACCGGAATACAATTTGACACTTTCAGGACAAAGAGCTGCTTCGGTACAGGCTTATTTAGTTTCAAAAGGATTAAAATCAAGCCGTTTCAAAACTTCAGGCTTAGGTATTGTTGATCCAATTGCGACAAACGACACACCGGAAGGAAGAGCACAAAACCGTCGTGTAGAGTTTTCTATCACTGCAAACGACAAAATGGTAAATGATGCTAAAGCTCAGGCTGGAAAATAGTTTCAATCTACAATAAAATTTCTTAAAAGCTGTTTCATAAATTGAAGCAGCTTTTTTTGACTTTAGAAATTAAACATTGTAAATTTGAACTTTCAAATATAACCCATGCTCGACATTCAAAATATCTCTTTTTCGTACACCGAAAACCCTGTTATAAAAAACGTTTCTTTTACCATAAATAAAGGTGAGAATATTGCCATTATTGGGGAAAGCGGCTGCGGAAAAAGTACACTTTTAAAACTTATGTACGGTTTGTACAACCTGGATGAAGGCAAGATTTTTTATAATGAAAAACCTGTTTTGGGACCAAAGTACAATTTGATTCCCGGAATGCCATTCATGAAATATCTGGCTCAGGATTTTGATTTGTCTCCTTATGAAACAGTTGCGGAAAATGTTGGGAAGTTTCTTTCGAATGGTTTTGCAAACATGAAAAAACTGCGTGTTCAGGAATTATTGGAGATGGTAGAAATGGAGCAGTTTTCAAACGTGAAAGCTAAATTTTTGAGTGGGGGTCAACAGCAGAGAGTGGCGCTGGTGCGAGTTTTGGCTTTAGAACCCGAAGTGATTTTATTGGATGAGCCGTTCAGTCAAATTGATGCTTTCAGAAAAAATGCATTGCGCCGAAATTTATTTCGCTATTTGAAGCAAAAAGGAATTACCTGCATTATTGCTACACACGATAGTACGGATGCTTTGTCATTTGCTGATGAAGCGATTGTAATGCGTAACGGAGAGGTCCTCATTAAAGACAACCCAACAAAAATTTATGAAGACCCTGAAACGAAATATGTAGCCTCACTTTTTGGAGAGGTCAACGAAGTTCCTACTCATGTTTTGGTTCCTTACGAAGATCAAATGCATAAAACTCTAGTTTATCCACATCAGTTTAAAATGGTTACAGAGTCTAATTTACCGGTAAAAATCAGAAGAACTTATTTTAGAGGGAATCACTATCTCATCGAAACGGTTTATAAAAGACAATTAATCTTTTTTGAAAGTGAAATTGACCTGCCTCTCGAACAGGAAATATTTTTAGGTTTGAATTATCTATAAATAACGCGAAAAGAGATTTTTAAGCGTTTCCGTTTAGTTTTTTTGTAGCGGGCACATAAAAAAGTAGGAAAATTCATTTATATTAAAGATATTTGCTCTTTAATACTTTTCTTATGATCTTTGACAAAAGAGATGATAACTCTAAAATAGAAAGAATTAGTTATCTAAGGCTCCGAAAAGCGATTGGAGTTTTGGCCGGTTTTTTACCATTGACGTTTATAACGGCTTCTTTATTGAGTCGACCAGATTATTTAACTCTTCAGGTGTCTTTTAGTGCATATTACTACACAAACTTAAGAGATATATTTACTTGTAGTCTCAGTGTACTGGCGCTTTTTTTAATTACTTACAAAGGATTTGGAAGTTCTGTATGGTGGAAATTCTGGAAAAATGACAATTTTCTTTCTAATCTTGCAGGGATTGCATTTCTTTTAGTAGCGCTATTTCCTACTAATCCGACTCATGGCAAAATAAAGATTTATTCTCTTATTCCAGCTGATTTACCGTTTTTAAGTCAGATACACAATTATCTCGCTGTAATAGCTTTTACTTGCCTGGCTATGATTTCTATTTTTGTATTTACGATAGGACAGAAGGAAAATAAAAACATTCCCATTCATTTTTTAAATGAGAATTACCTCTATATTGTATGCGGGTTATTGATGGCTTTAAGTTTTATTGTTTTGTTGCCATTATTGCAGCATTGGCATGTAAAGCAGGCTACGCTTATCAGTGAAACATGTGCATTTATTAACTTTAGTATTTCATGGTTGGTGAAGGGCCGGGTAATGGGGTCTAAAGGCAGACTTGGAAGAATAGTATACCGCGAGAATAATCAATAACCGAATAATTTGTAAAGGGGACTAAAATTAAGAGAACAGGAATATAGCGTTATAATTCTTAGGCTTAAATTATCTATAAAATAATAGCCCTAAACTTATGAATTAGGTTTAGGGCTATTATTTTAAACCCGACAGGTTTTAAAAACCTGTCGGGTTTGTTACTTATAAAAGTCTTTAGTTTTTTAAGTATTTTTCTAAAAACTGATCTTGTTCCCAAAGTAAGTGTAAAATGTTTTCTTTGGCAACATAACTATGTGCTTCTTTTGGTAGAATAACCATTCTTGCGGTTGCTCCTAAGCCTTTCAAAGCCTGATAGTAACGCTCTGTTTGTAAAGTGAAAGTTCCTGGATTATTGTCGGCCTCACCATGAACTAACAAAAGTGGTGTTTTCATTTTGTCGGCATTCATAAAAGGAGACATTTTAGTATACACTTCCGGAACCTCCCAGTAATTACGTTGTTCTGTCTGGAATCCAAAAGGAGTCAGCGTTCTGTTATAAGCACCGCTTCGGGCGATTCCACAAGCAAAAAGGTTGGAGTGAGTCAGTAAGTTGGCCGTCATAAAAGCACCATACGAGTGACCTCCAATAGCTACTTTTTTACGGTTAATGTATCCTAAAGCATCAACAGCATCAATTGCAGCTTCAGCATTGGCTACTAATTGTGGCATAAAGTTATCATTAGGTTCTGTAGTGCCTTCACCAATGATAGGGAAAGCAGCATCATCAAGAACAACATACCCTTTGGTTACCCAATACACAAACGATCCGTAATAAGGAGTTGTGAATTCATTTGAATTTTGAGTCGATTGTCCGGCACTGTTTCTGTCTTTGTATTCAGCTGGATAAGCCCAGATTAATAAAGGTAACTTTTCTTTTTTTGCTTTGTCGTAACCGGCTGGTAAATATAAAGTTCCTGAAAGTTCAAGACCATCTTTACGCTTGTATTTGATCACTTCCTTACTCACATTTTTAATGCTTTCAAACGGGTTTCTGAAAGAAGTTATTGGTGTTAAGCTGTTTTGTTTTTTGATATTTCTAAAGTAATAATTCGGATATTCACTCTTAGACTGAATTTGTACCAAAACTTTCCCTGCTTTAAAATCTTCAATTTCAAGTAAATCTTCTTTTTTGTCTTTGTACGGTGAGGTATAAATACGTTTGGATTGTAACGTTTTTAGATTGAATTCATCAATAAAAGGAAATTGTCCTTCTTTTGTATATCCATCTCCAATACGATAAGCGTTGTCTTTTTCAATCGCCAGAACATATTTGTTGTATTCGTTCTTTCTGGTTTCAAAAACTCCCGGATCTGAGTAAACATCCTGTTGGTTTCTGTCTGTAATTACTTTTGGCTGTTGAGCTGGGTTTGCCGGATTGATCAGGTAGGTTTTGGTGTTACGAGTGTCGTACCATTGATCTGTTAGAAAAGCCACATTGTCATTACCCCAAATAATATCGTCGTAACGCTGTGGAACTTTTGCTAAAGAAGTTGCTTCGCTTGTAAAAGGAGCGTTCCAAAGAAAAACTTCATCTCTAAAATCAACCTTATTGGCAGGATCACCTTCATCTAAAGCCACAACATAAGATAAGGTTGCAGGTTTATCATTTCTCCATGCCATTTCTCTTTTTCCTTTTCGAACAGCCATAAAACCTTTTGGTATTATTTCGTTTAACGGAACTTCATTAACTATTTTGATCTCTTTTCCTCTCGCATCATAAACAATAGTTCTGGATGGGAATCGGTATAAAGGAACTACGTAAGAAAATGGTTTTTGAATCGTGGTCAGCATAATATAATTACCGTCTGGCGAAATTCTCTCTCCGTAATACATTGCAGCTTCTTTAAACAATGTAGCATTTCCGTTAAGATTAACTTTGTAAAGTTCAGAAGTGGTGATGTTTTCAAAATTAATTTCGTCACTTTGATTTTTTAACATATCAGGAAACGTTCTGTTTTGAGATTTTGTTCCTGCTGTATTAGAGATAATTGGACCGGTTGGTAAATCATTTTTAGGATCCAATAATGGTTTTCTGTTTTTTGGAAGCATTTTTACCAAAATAGTCTCATTGTCTAAGAACCAGCTAAACGGATTTCCTAAATTGGCATTAACAGTTGCCTCAGTAAGTTTCGTTGCTTTTGCAGTTTCAACATCCAGAAACCAAAGTTCGACACCTGAATTTGTGGTGTGAGAGAACACTATTTTCTTGTCATTTGGAGACCAAAGGATGTTGCTTATTTTTGGATTTTGAGGTAATCCCGAAACCTGAACTTCTTCTTTACCGCTAATTTTTCTTAGCTTTAAATTTGTCGTATAAGTTACAGAGCTGGAAATGTTTGTTACCGGATTAATTCTTAAACCTCCTAAGCGAAGTTCGTCCTGGTTTAAATCATCGAGTGTTTTGTATGTACTCCTGTACATTAATAACATATTCTCCTTTTTAGTATCCATCGATACTGTAGGAGCTTTTTCGTAATCGGCTAAATCTAAGATAGATTTTGATGGTTTTTGGTAAGTGAGATTTTCTTGTGCAAAGGCAAAAAAGCCAATGTTAAGAAACAAAAGTAATGTAACCTTTAATTTCATAATGTGAATTTTAGGAGTTTAGAGTTTGGTATTCCTATATGTTTGACTAAAATACTTCAAACTTGTTACATTTTAGGTGTTATTTTTGATACTTTTCACATTTTTCAGGCAAAAACTGTTTTTTCAGAATATAAACTGTCAGAATCCTATTTATAATTAAAGTATATTGAATTGCCAATTACGAAAAAAACACTAATTTGGACGTTAATGTTTTAAAGTATACTTAAATTTGCATTACAATTTTTTAACAAATAATAAAACAATATGTATCATTCAAAAATAGCGGGCTTAGGATATTATGTCCCTTCAAATGTTGTGACCAACGATGATTTGTCTAAGATAATTGATACCAATGATGAATGGATTCAGGAGAGAACTGGAATTCAGGAGCGTAGACATATTATTCGTGGGGAAGATACCACAACTACAATGGGTGTAAAAGCAGCTAAAATTGCTATAGAACGTTCTGGCGTCGCCAAAGAAGATATTGATTTTGTAGTTTTTGCTACCTTAAGTCCGGATTATTATTTTCCAGGACCCGGAGTTTTGGTACAGCGTGATTTAGGATTACGTACTGTAGGAGCACTGGATGTTAGAAATCAATGTTCTGGTTTTGTTTATGCGTTGTCGGTTGCCGATCAATACATCAAAACCGGAATGTATAAAAATATCCTGGTAATTGGTTCAGAAGTACATTCGACAGGATTGGATATGACTACTCGTGGCCGTGGAGTTTCGGTAATTTTTGGAGATGGAGCAGGAGCGGCAGTTGTAAGCCGTGAAGAAGATTTGACAAAAGGAATTTTATCAACGCATTTGCATTCTGAAGGACAACATGCCGAAGAACTAGCTTTACAGGCACCGGGAATGGGAGCGCGCTGGGTAACTGATATTATAGCAGATAATGATCCTAATGATGAGAGTTATTATCCGTACATGAATGGACAGTTTGTATTTAAAAATGCTGTGGTTCGTTTTGCTGAAGTAATCAATGAAGGATTAGAAGCAAATGGTTTACAGGTTTCAGATATTGATATGTTGATTCCTCATCAGGCGAATTTAAGAATTTCACAATTCATTCAAAATAAATTCAAATTGAGTGACGACCAGGTACACAATAATATTCAGAAGTACGGAAATACTACTGCAGCCTCTATTCCGATTGCTTTGACTGAAGCATGGGAGCAAGGAAAAATCAAATCCGGAGATACAGTTGTACTGGCTGCCTTTGGTAGTGGTTTTACCTGGGCAAGTGCAATCATTAAGTGGTAAATTAATTCATCTTGCATTATATTTCATAGCCTGCTCTTTTTTAGAGCAGGTTTTTTTGTGCACTGCATTGTCCGGCTGAGCGAAGCCGAAGCCTTAACGGTTTGTGAGCCTTCGACTCTGCTCAGGGTGATATTTAGGTTTCAAGAGGATAGCGACAACGTTTGTCCCGCTGAGCGGAGTCGAAGCCTTTATGGTTTGTGAGCCTTCGACTCCGCTCAGGGTGACATTTGTACTTCAAGAGGATAGCGACAACGATTGTCCGGCTGAGCGGAGTCGAAGCCCACGTTCCAATAGGCAAATCAGTTATATTATAAGCATATGTTTTTTAAAAGATTTTTCTTACTTTTAGTTAGGTTTAATTAAAAGGTATATGTTATGAAATTGTATTATGTCTATATCTTGAAATGTTCTGATAATAGTTATTACACCGGAGTTACAAATAATATTGAAAGAAGATTCAATGAGCATAAGTCGGGTTTAAACAAGGGGTGTTATACTTTTAGTAGAAGACCTTTGGAACTCGTTTTTTACACTGATTTTAAGTATGTGCTTCAGGCCATTTCATTCGAAAAACAAGTAAAGGGGTGGAGTAGAAAAAAGAAAGAAGCTATTATAAACGATAGATGGGATGATTTAAAACAACTGGCTGAATGTTTTAATGAAACGAGTCATAAGAACCACGTTAATAAGAAACTTTAGTGGTAAATAAGCCTTCGACTCCGCTCAGGGTAACATTTAGGTTTTAAGAGGATAGTGACAACGATTGTCCGGCTGGCGGAGTCGAAGCCTTAACGGCTTGTGAGCCTTCGACTCCGCTCAGGGTGACATTTAGGTTTCAAGAGGATTGCGACAACGATTGTCCGGCTGAGCGGAGTCGAAGCCTTAACGGTTTGTGAGCCTTTGACTCCACTCAGGGTGACATTTGGGTTTCAAGAGGATAGTGACAAAGTTTGTCCGGCTGAGCGGAGTCGAAGCCTTTGTGGTTTGTGAGCCTTCGACTCCGCTCAGGGTGACATTTAGGTTTCAAGAGGATAACGACAACGCTTGTCCGGCTGAGCGGAGTCGAAGCCTTAACGGTTTGTGAGCCTTCGACTTCGCTCAGGGTGACATTTAGGTTTCAAGAGCATAGCGACAACGCTTGTCCGGCTGAGCGGAGTCGAAGCCTTTACGGTTTGTGAGTCTTCGACTTTGCTCAGGGTGACATTTGGGTTTCAAGAGGATAGCGACAACGCTTGTCCGGCTGAGCGGAGTCGAAGCCTTTACGGTTTGTGAGTCTTCGACTCCACTCAGGGTGATATTTAGGTTTCAAGAGGATCGCGACAACGATTGTCCGGCTGAGCGGAGTCGAAGCCTTTATGGTTACTCTAACCTTTGATTTGCTTTGATCGTTCAGTTTTTAATTTATATTTTTGTTTGGCGTCATCAAGCTGGTGCCACTTTTAAATCAATCAAATGAAAAAAAATCAACTGGAGATAGCCTGTTTCAATTACGAATCGGCGATAATTGCACAAGACAATGGAGCAGACAGAATCGAATTATGCGATGATATGCGACTTGGCGGGACAACGCCAAATTTGATAACAGCAGAAAGAGTTCGGGAAAAACTAACCATTAAAATGCACGTTATTATCCGGCCTCGTGGTGGTGATTTTGTTTATACCGAAGAAGAGGTCCAGGAAATGAAACAAGATATTAAACAACTTAAAGCACTGGGAGTTGATGGTTTTGTTTTCGGGATTTTAAATCAGGATGGCAGTGTTAATAAAAAGCAGAATCTGGAACTGGTGCAATTGGCCAGCCCACTTTCCTGTACTTTTCATCGTGCTTTTGATGTTGTGAATTCGATCGAACAAGGATTGGAAGAGGTGATTGCATGTGGTTTTCAAACGATACTGACTTCAGGACGTGGGAAGAATGTTGAAGAAGGAATTTTGGATTTACAATTGATTCAGAAATTAGCGGGTGACCGAATTGAAATCATGCCCGGAGGAGGTTTGCGCTCTTCAAACATTAAATTGCTTCAGGAAAAATTGCAGCCTACTTTTTATCATTCGTCTGCGATTACAGATCAAACCGAAAAAGCAAATCCTGAGGAAATAAAAGAATTAAAAAACTTCCTGTAAACGGAATCTATAAAATAAAGGTCGGGTTTTAAAGGCAGGGTTACGTTCGGACAAATGTTATGTTTTGTTAAGTCACGGACTAGATAGATTAAAATGATTTTTAAATAGTGTTTTTTTTGAAAGAATTATCTTATATTTGATATGCGAAACGATTAAATATAAATTATGTACAATTCATCAAATTTAAAAATCAAAGATAAAGCCTGGCGAAGAGTAGGTGCAAGTCCTATACCTTCAAACTATGTTTGTCGTTTCGCAGCATCGTCAGGCCTCTTTTTAAAAAATATAAGTTTATGCGAAACGACAAACGAACAACAATCAGACGCCCGGATGTGCGTAGTCTGAAAATTCAACCCAAAATGAGATTTAATGAATACAGTCAGAAAAAAGTTCCTGAGATCAAACTCTGCGGAAACTGGCTACAGAAACTTGGCTTCGAATTTGGAGGAAGAGTAATTGTGACTTGTATGCCTAATCTGGTGATTATTCGACCGATCGAACAGTAAAATCAAAAGGGATCAATTAAGTTAACAGAAAATAGAATTCAACAAAAAAAGTCCGGAATTTGTAAACTCCGGACTTTTTATTTTTAAATAAATAATTAAACTTTAGTGATGAATACGGTATTAAAGAACTCCACCGCTACTGCCAATATTGCTCTCTTCTCTATTTTTACGGTTCATACCGTTAATTTTTGCTCCTCCAAAATTGTAGGTCAGACCTAAATAAACCGTTTGACTTTCCCAGGTGCTCAGTCCTGAGTGCGGGTAAGGATATTGTGTGTCGAAAGAATATTTCATAGTATCGAAAACATCATTAAAACGAAGGCTGATATTCATTTTATCGTTCAATAAAGTATAACGCGTGCCTATGTCCATTTTGTACATTTGGTGGCTGTTGCCCTGAAGACCGTCACTTGGCCCATTGTAAAGACCAAATAGTAAAAAGCTCATGCGTTTGTTGACTTTAAAATTAGAGCTTATTCTACTGGTTAAAGCAGAAACTGTAATTTTTCGATCGATTGGCGTTCCTGTGTTTGTGATCGGGTTTAATGAAAAAACAATACCTCGTTGATTGATACTTGAATAGTCAATCGACGGCGAGATATCCCACCATTTTGTGATTTTATAATTAAAAGAAGCTTCAAATCCATAAGCCGTATTATGATCAAAATTGGTATAAGATACGATTAGTTTGTTGCCCACTGCCTCATTATAATCCGTATCTATGACTCTGCTGATCTGATCGTTGATCCCCCTGACATAAATTCCCAAATTTAAACTCCCTTTTTCTAAGGTCTTAGTGTAATTTATCTCTACAGAATTAGTGAATTGAGGTCTTAATTCAGGATTCCCCAATGTCGTTACCATAGGAGTAGAAAACTCACGAATAGGTTTTGTCTGTTCTAAACTCGGACGGTCTACACGACGGCTGTAGCTCAATTGTA